>NZ_WBUS01000170.1 GCF_008933605.1 Albidovulum sp. | reverse complement strand
GGATTGCGCCCATCTCGGCGTGTCGGCGATCCCGGCCTCGACCGTCACGCCGAGATGGGCGCAATCCTCCGCCACGGCATCGAGTACCCCCCATTCGCCGCCGAAGAGATGCGCCGCGCCGGACAGGTCGATGACGAGTCCATCCGGCGCCTCCTCGCCCACGCGCGGGCTGAACTTTCCCGCCCAGCGGCGGAGCGCGGTCAGGAATCGCGCCTCGGCATGGCGGTTCCTGAGCCGGGTGAGAAGCCCCGGGCACATGGCGAGCGCGTCGCGCAGGGGCTGACCGAGGTAGAGCCCCGCCTCCTCCGCGCCTTCGCTGAGCGAGGTGAGGACTTGCCGGTTCGCCGCCTCGCCGACGATGGCGAAGGCGGGGGGCGGCCCGAGCCCGCGCATCTCGCGCAGGACCCGTTCCGCGCCAAGGCGGGGAAACCAGAGCGAGAGGATGCGGCGGGCGGCGGGCATGGCGGCAGCAATTGTTCTTCTTTTGTTCTTTATATCTCCCACCCGCCGGGGGAGTCGAGTCCTGCTCAGCCGCAGTGGAAGCGGGTGATGCGCCCCCGGCCATCCGTCTCGAGGTTGAGCCGCGCCGCGCTGTAATCCATCGTCACCGCCTGGCCCGGCGCGATGACGCGGATCGGGAAGGGGAAGCGTTCGAGCCCGAGGTCTTCCGGCCGCCGGCCAAGGATGAGCGCCGGGTCGAAGTCGGTGCGGTCACAGCCCGGCCCCGGCACGATCCACCCCGGAGCCTGGGGCCCGCCCGGAAGGGGGCCGCGCGGCGGCGTGCCGACCGCAGCGACACAGGCGCCAAGCAGCAGCGGCAGAGCGAACGTCCCGAACTTCATCGCCTGGCCTCCGACAAGCTCCGGCACCGGGCCGGCAGCCCGACGATAACCCGGGCGCGCAGCGGGCCAAAGCGCCATCAGCCGAGCGCCGCGCGTTCAACAAGCCTGAGGCAAAGCTTCGCCGAGACGGCCATGTCCTGCACGCTGACCCATTCGAGGGGGCCGTGGATCTCGTGCATCCCGGTGAAGAGGTTGGGGCAGGGCACGCCCATCTCCGTCAGCCGCGAGCCGTCGGTGCCGCCACGGATCGCCACCGACACCGGTTCGATCCCGAGATCGCGGCAGGCGGACCGGGCGAGGTCCACGGGCCGCATGTCCCCTTCCAGCCAGTAGCGCATGTTGCGGTACTGCGGCTTGATCTCGCAGGCGATCTCCGCCCGCAGCTCGGTCGCGGCAACGGTCGCGCAGACCTGGCGCAGGAGATTGCCCTTGGCCGCGAGCCCCTCCAGTTCGAAGTCGCGCAGGATGAATTTCAGCGTCGCCTCGGCCGATCCCCCCCTGCACTCGTAGACATGGATGAAGCCGTCGCGCCCGTCGGTCGTCTCGGGCGTCATCGTCACCTGCGGCAGGGTCTGGATGATCTTGGCGGCAAGATGCAGCGCGTTCACCATCTTGTCCTTCGCCGTGCCGGGATGGATCGACACACCCTTCACCGTCACCACGGCGCCGTCGGCGGAGAAGCTTTCGTACTCGATCTCGCCCACGGTGCTGCCGTCGAAAGTGTAGGCGAAGTCGACCGCGAGGTCCTTCGGCAGGCGCGGGTCGACGCCGCGGCCCACCTCCTCGTCGGGCGTGAAGGCGAGGCGGATCCTGCCGTGCGGGATCGACGGGTTGGCCAGAAGGTGTCGCGCGGCCGTCATCAGGACGGCAACCCCCGCCTTGTCGTCGGCGCCGAGAAGCGTGGTGCCGCTTGCGGTGATGATGTCGTGCCCGGCCTTCTTCGCCAGTTCCGGCGAGACCTCCGGCGTGAGGGAAAGGCCCGGGGCGTCGGCAAAGGCGATCGTGCCGCCATTGTAGTTGCGGTGGACGACGGGCTTGACGCCCGCCGCGTGGAACTGCGGCGCGGTATCGACATGGGCGAGGAGGCCGATCACCGGCGCGCCCTCGACCGTCGCCGGGATCGTCGCCAGAACCACGCCGTAGTCCGTCAGTCGCACCTCGGCAGCCCCCATCTCGGTCAGTTCGGCGGCGAGAAGCTGCTGCAGTTCCAACTGGATCGAGGTGGAGGGTGCGGAGGAAGACTCCTCGTCGCTCTGCGTGTCGATGGCGGCATAGCGGACAAGCCGCTCTTCCAGTTCGCGGTCGAATTCGGTGCGCATCGGGCATCTCCTCGGTTGCCCGGATGAGCCCGTGTTATGCGCGGCAAGTCAAGCCGGCGCGCGTGCCTTGGCCCCGTAGCGGGCGAGGAACATCTCCACCGCGCCCTTCGCCACCCTCTCCCTCTCGGTCGCGGTATAGGTGCGCTGCACGCCGAAGCTGACCGCAAGGAATATCCCCGCCTTGCAGAGCGACGCGAACTGGTCGGCGGCGAGGTAGACATCGTCGATGACAAGTTCGCCCCGCGCCACCGCGCCGTTCAGATAGGTGGCGAGCCGGTCGCGCACGAGCGCGGGACCCGAGGCGTAGAACTCCCGGCCGAGCTCCGGAAACCGGTCGGATTCCGCCACGCAGAGCCGGAAAACGGCCTGGCCGAGGTCGGACAGCGTGAAGGCGATGATGCGACGCGCAGCCTCCGGCAGGACGCAGTCGGGTGGAGCGGTCAGCGTGACGAGCACCTCGGCCTCGTCCGCCTGGCGCTTGCTTTCCTGCTTGGCGACCTCGATGAAAAGGATGCGCTTGTCGGGGAAGTAGCTGTAGAGCGTCGCCTTCGACACACCGGCCTCGGCCGCGATGTCATCGACGCTCGCCCCTTCGAACCCGTCGCGCAGGAACACGGTCCGGGCGCCTTCCAGCACCTGCTCGAACTTGCGTCCGCGCTTGATGGTCACGATCTGGGCGGTTGCCGGCATCTCTCTCCCTGCGTCGGGCGATGATAGTCCGCGCGGGAAGCGCGGGGCAAGCCGGGGCGGGAAAAAAGGGCGGGGAAACCCGCCCGAGGTGCCCGCGGGATGAGGCGGGGATCAGTGTCCGGATGCGGCTCAGGGATGCGGCGCGCCCGGCAGGAGCGGCAGCGTGCAGTCGCGGCTGGCGTCGGCCCCCGACGCGGGAAACTCGAGCCGCGGCAGGTCGAAGGAGATGCCGCCGGCGGCGGCGGGGAGCGCGGCGAGGCTCATGCACAGGGCGACGATGGGGGCACGGAAGGACGTCATGGCCGATTCCAATCAGGGTTGTTCCGGTGAATGAACTCATATCTAAACTGATCGGTTCAGTTATTCAAGACATAGCCGAACAAATCGGTTCAGATATGGCAAGGTGTCGCACTTGCCGCCACCTGGTCACCCGAATAGCTTGGAAACATTCCAAACGGAGTCCGCCATGATCCCCGGTCTTGCCACCCGTCGCCGTTTCGCGGACCTCACCGATCAGGAAATCATCGCGCTGGCGATCTCCTCCGAGGAGGACGACGCGCGCATCTACCGCAGCTACGCGGAGCGACTGCGCAAGGACTTCCCCGCCTCGGCCGCCGTCTTCGACACCATGGCCGAAGAGGAGGACCAGCATCGCCGCCGTCTCATCGACCGCCACACGGAGCGGTTCGGCGCGGTGATCCCGCTCATCCGCCGCGAGCACGTCGCGGGCTTCTACGCACGCCGCCCGGTGTGGCTCGTCGAGAACCTCGGTCTCGACCGCATCCGCGGCGAGGCGGAGGCGATGGAGCGCGAGGCGGAGACCTTCTATCGTCGCGCGGCGGAACGGACGCAGGACGCCGAGACGCGCAAGCTGCTGGGCGATCTCGCTGCGGCCGAGGCGAAGCACGAGGCGCGCGCGGGCGAGCTTTCCGCCACCCACCTCGACGACGAGGCAAAGGGTGAGGAAGACCGCGCGGCGCACCGCCAGTTCATCCTGACCTGGGTGCAGCCGGGGCTTGCGGGGCTGATGGACGGCTCCGTCTCGACCCTCGCGCCGATCTTCGCCACCGCCTTCGCCACCCGCGACCCCGCCACCACGCTGACCGTGGGGCTTGCTGCCGCCGTCGGCGCGGGCATCTCCATGGGCTTCACCGAGGCCGCGCACGACGATGGCGTGATCTCCGGCCGCGGCTCACCGGTCAAGCGCGGCTTCGCCTCGGGCATCATGACCACCATCGGCGGGCTCGGCCACGCCCTGCCCTACCTCATCCACGATTTCTGGACTGCCACCACGCTGGCCATCGTCATCGTCTTCGTCGAGCTCTGGGCCATCGTGTGGATTCAGAACCGCTACATGGAGACGCCGTTCCTGCGCGCGACCTTCCAGGTCGTCCTCGGCGGCGCCCTTGTCTTCGCGGCCGGGGCTTTCATCGGCGGCGGCTGAGCCGCTGGCCCTGCCCGCCACACCGTGCTAGGCGCGAGGCAACATGCTCGCGATCTTTCTCAAGACCCTGCCCTTCTTCGCGCTCATCGGCCTCGGCTGGGGCGCGGGGCGATGGCGCTTCTTCCCCGAGGTTGCGACCGAGTGGCTGACGCGCTTCGTCTTCTACTTCGCGCTCTCGGCGATGCTCTTCCGCTTCGCGGCGAACCTTTCGGTCGGCGAGATCTTCGATGCGGCTTTCGCCATGGCCTATCTGACCGGGTGCCTGGTCATCTACCTTCTGGCCTTCGCCGTCGCCCGCGCCCGAGCCGTCACCTTCCCGGAGGCGGCGGTGGAGGCGCAATGCGCGGTGATCGGCAACACCGGCTTTCTCGGCGTGCCCATGCTGACCATGCTCCTCGGCCCGGCGGCCGCCGGACCGGTGCTGATGGTCCTCGCAATCGACCTCATCGTGTTCTCGAGTCTCATCACGCTGATCATCACCACCTCGCGCGAGGGGCACCTGTCGCCGCGGATCGTCCTGGTCCTGGCGCTCGGCCTCGCGAAGAACCCGATGATCGTGGCGATGGTCGCAGGCCTTGCCTGGTCGGGCCTGCGCCTGCCCATGCCCGCCCCGGCGGAGGAGTTCCTGGCCCTTCTCGGTGCCGCCGCGACGCCCGGCGCGCTCTTCGCGATCGGTGCCTCGCTGGCGTCGAAGTCGGCCGAACGGCTCTCCGTCGCGCTCTGGCTCAGCTTCGCCAAGCTGGTGCTGCATCCCGCGGCGGTCGCCGTCGCCGCGCTATGGCTCTTCGAGGTGGACCGCTTCGCCGCCGGCGTGATGATCGCCGCGGCCTCGCTGCCCGTTGCCGGCAACGTCTATATCCTGGCCCGCCACTACGGCGTCGCGCCGCAGCGCGTCTCAGCCTCCATCCTGATCTCGACCGCCTTCAGCATCCTCACCGTCTCGGCCGTCATCGCCTGGATCACGGCCATATAAGAAAGGACGACGCCATGCAGACCCTGTCCGAAAACAAATGCTTCGGCGGCATCCAGGGTGTCTACCGCCACGTCTCCGATGCCTGCCGATGCGACATGACCTTCGGCCTCTTCCTGCCCGAAGAGGCGGCCGACCATCCGGTGCCGGTGCTCTGGTACCTCTCCGGCCTCACCTGTACGCATGAAAACGCGATGGTGAAGTCGGCGGCGCAGGGCTGGGCCGCGGAGGCGGGCATCGCGCTGGTCTTTCCCGACACTTCGCCCCGGGGCGAAGGTGTCGCGGACGACGAGGCCTATGATCTCGGCCAGGGGGCAGGCTTCTACGTCAACGCGACCGAAAAGCCCTGGGCGCCGCATTTCCGCATGTGGGACTACATCGCCGAGGAGCTGCCGCGGATACTGACCGCCAATTTCGCGCTCGACGACGACCGTCAGGCGATCACCGGCCATTCGATGGGCGGCCACGGCGCGCTGACGCTGGCGATGCGGCTGCCCGGACGGTTCCGCTCCGTCTCGGCCTTCGCGCCGATCGCCCATCCGACCCAGTCCGACTGGGGCCGCAAGCAGTTCAGGGCCTATCTCGGCGCCGACGAGGCCACCTGGGCGCCGCACGACGCGACGCTTCTCATGCGGCGGCTCGGCTTCGACGGCCCGGTGCTGATCGACCAGGGGTCGAAGGACCAGTTCCTCGATCTGCTGAAGCCCGAGGCACTGGCGCTGGCAATGATGGAGCGGCGCCAGAACGGCCAGGTGCGGATGCAGCCCGGCTACGATCACAGCTACTTCTTCGTCTCGTCCTTCATCCGCGACCACATCGCCTTCCACGCCGAAGCGCTCTACGCATGAGCCTTTACGTTGATGCCGACGCCTGCCCCGTGAAGGACGAATGCGTCCGTGCCGCCGAACGGCTGGGGGTGCGCGTCCTCCTCGTCTGCAATGGCGGGCTGCGCCCCTCGGCGCATCCGCTCGTCGAGGTCGTCTTCGTGACCGAAGGCCCGGACGAGGCCGACAAGTGGATCGCCGAGCGCGCAGGGCCCGGCGACGTGGTGGTGACGGCCGACATTCCCCTCGCCGCGAAGTGCGTGGCCGCCGGAGCGGGCGTGCTCAAGCATGACGGCAGTGCGCTCACGCCAGCCAACATCGGCAACGCGCTGGCGACACGCGACCTGATGGCCGACCTGCGCGCCGCCGACCCGTTCCGGCAGGGC
>NZ_WBUS01000009.1 GCF_008933605.1 Albidovulum sp. | reverse complement strand
CCTTTACCTGAAACCACGGTGCCGAGCGTAGGGGCGCGCGTCCGCTCCGTCAGGGGGAAAATCCCGCGGCGTCACGCCTCGGCGACATTCAGCCAGACGCCTCCCTCGGGCCTGAGCGTGAGGATGAGGACGGGCCGCGGTTCCCGCCCCGGCACGGAGGTGAAGCGGAACCGGGCGAGGAGCGTCGCCAGCACGATCACCGCCTCCTGCAGCGCGAAGGAGGCGCCGATGCAGATGCGGGGTCCGCCGCCGAAGGGCAGGTAGGCGAAGCGGTCGATGGCCTTCGCGTCGGCGAAGCGGTCGGGGTCGAAGCGGTGCGGATCGGGCCAGAGCAGGTGGTTGCGGTGCAGCGCGTAGATCGGCAGCATCACCGTGTCGCCGGGCCTTACCTCGCGTCCGCAAAGCGTGTCGCGCGCGCGCGCCGTACGCGAAAGGAAGGCAGCGGGAGGATAGAGCCGCAGCGTCTCGTCCACGATCCGGCGGACATGGGGCAGGGCGGGCAGGTCGGCAACGGCGGCGGCGCGGGTGCCGAGCACGCCCCGCGCCTCGGCGCGGGCACGCTCCTGCACGCCCTGGTCGAAGGCCACGAGGTAGAGCGCCCAGGCCAGCGTCAGCGCCGTCGTCTCGTGCCCCGCGACGATGAAGGTCAGGAGGTTGTCCCTGAGTTCCGCCGTTGTCATCCGCCGCCGGGTCTCCGGGTCCTCGCCATCGAGAAGCAGGTCGAGAAGATCGGGAACGCCGGCATGTCCCGCCATGCGACGCTCGGTGATCGCCGTGTCGGCCATCGCCTTCATCGACCGCATCGCCGGGCCAGAGCGGAGCCGCCCCGGCCGCGGCACCCAGGCGGGCGCGCCGACGATGTCGAGCAGCGAGATCCGCGCGGTGGAGGCGATGTAGGCGTCGATCGCGCCATGCACCGCCGCCCGGTCGAAGGCCCTGCCGCCGGAGAAGGTGACGTCGGAAATCACCTCGAAGGTCGTGGTGACCATCTCGTCGAAGAGGTTCGCCGCGCGGCCGGTCCGTGCCGCGACGCGCTCGGCCGCGCGCTCCGCCGCGGCGGTCATCACCGGGGCGAGCGCCTCCACGTTGCGGACCGAGAAGGCCGGCGCCGCCGCGCGGCGCTGCCAGTGCCAGTGGGCCCCCTCGGCGATGAACAGGCTGTCGCCGATCGCCGGCCGCAGGATCATCTTCGTCACGTCGGACTTCGGATAGTCCTCCAGCCGGTCCTTCAGGATGCGGCGGTTGGCGGCGGGGTCCATCACCATGTGCCAGCGCTTCACCGTCCGCCCCGAGACCATCGGCTGGCGCGTTGCGATCTCGGGGATGAGTTCGAGGAGGTTCCGTCGTCCGGTGCGGAAACTGTCCATGACCCCCATCGGCCGCGTTGCCAGCGGCACCTGCACCGGATGGAGAGAGGGGGCGGGCATGTCCATCGCGCACTCCGTCTTTCCCCGAATATAGCGGTCGGCCGCCCGTCGCCAAGGCCGCCCCTCGCCAAGCCGCGCTGCCGGGGGCCCTCGCCATTGCCGCGGCGCCTCGGCTCGTCTATGGCGAGGGGACGCCCAAACCGGGGGATCCCATGCGCCTTGCCCGCCTCGTCGCCGCACTTGCCCTGAGCCTGCTCGCCGCCTGCGCCGCGGAGGACCCGAACGCGCCGCCGGAGGATTTCGGCGACTTCGTGCTCGGCTACACCATCGTCGTGGCGAAGAACGCCCAGGCCGTCGGACCTTCGCGCAAGGCCACGGCCGAGGAATGGGAGGCCGCCCTGAAGACGGCGATCGGCGAGAGGTTCGCCCGCTACCAGGGTGAGAAGCTCTACCACATCGGCGTCGGCGTCGATGCCTATGCGCTCGCCGTGCCCGGCGTGCCGATCGTGCTGAGCCCGAAATCGGTGCTCGCCGTCACCGTCAATGTCTGGGACGACACTGCCGGCCGCACCGTGAACGCCGCGCCGAGGCAGTTCACCGTCTTCGAGGGGCTCTCCGGCGATACCGTCGTGGGCTCCGGCCTCACCAAGACCAGGGAAGAGCAGATGGCGACGCTCAGCGCCAATGCCGCGCGCCAGATCAACGCCTGGCTTGTCGAGAACAAGGCCTGGTTCACGCCCGAGGCCGTGGCCGCGCGGGCGTTGCTGCCGCGGCAGTCCGGGGCCGAGGTCGCGGCCATGAAACCGTCGTCCCAGGCGGCGGCCGCGCCGGCGCCCGAACCGGCCAACTGACGCTTGATTTTTGTCCCTCCAGCCGATAGGCAGCGCGCGACGTAGACTTGGGGCATTCCGGCCCCCCCAGAGCATGAGGCGCCCGCGAGATGGCAAAGGCAAAGTTTGAACGGACGAAACCGCACGTGAACGTGGGGACGATCGGCCACGTTGACCACGGCAAGACGACGCTGACGGCGGCGATCACGAAGTATTTCGGCGAGTTCAAGGCGTATGACCAGATCGACGCGGCGCCGGAGGAGAAGGCGCGGGGGATCACGATCTCGACGGCGCATGTGGAATACGAGACGGCGAAGCGTCACTACGCGCATGTGGACTGCCCCGGCCACGCGGACTACGTGAAGAACATGATCACGGGCGCGGCGCAGATGGATGGGGGTATCCTCGTCTGCGCGGCCTCGGACGGCCCGATGCCGCAGACGCGGGAGCACATTCTCCTGGCGCGCCAGGTGGGGGTTCCGGCGCTGGTCGTGTACATGAACAAGATCGACCTTGTCGACGACGAGGAGCTGATCGAGCTGGTGGAGATGGAGCTGCGGGAGCTTCTGTCGTCCTACGACTTCCCCGGCGACGACATCCCGATCATCAAGGGCTCGGCGCACCAGGCGCTGATCGGCGAGCGTCCGGAGATCGGCGAGTCGTCGATCCGCGCGCTGATGGACGCGGTGGACGAGTACATCCCGACGCCGGACCGCCCGATCGACCAGCCGTTCCTGATGCCGATCGAGGACGTGTTCTCGATCTCGGGCCGCGGCACGGTGGTGACGGGCCGGGTGGAGCGCGGCGTGATCAACGTCGGCGACGAGGTCGAGATCGTCGGCATCCGGGCGACGCAGAAGTCGACCTGCACCGGCGTTGAGATGTTCCGCAAGCTTCTCGACCGGGGCGAGGCGGGCGACAACATCGGCGCGCTCCTGCGCGGGATCGACCGTGACGGCGTGGAGCGGGGCCAGGTGCTCTGCAAGCCCGGCTCGGTGAAGCCGCACACGCATTTCGAGGCGGAGGCCTATATCCTGACGAAGGAGGAGGGCGGGCGGCACACGCCGTTCTTCGCCAACTACCGTCCGCAGTTCTACTTCCGCACGACGGACGTGACCGGGACGGTGAAGCTTCCCGAGGGCACCGAGATGGTGATGCCGGGCGACAACCTGAAGTTCGAGGTGGAACTCATCGCGCCGATCGCGATGGAGGAAAAGCTGCGCTTCGCCATCCGCGAGGGCGGCCGCACCGTCGGCGCCGGCGTCGTCTCGAAGATCCTGAAGTAAGCCCGCCCAAGCGGATCGGCCCTGGAGATGAGGCGGCCCCGACGGGCCGCCTCACGCTTTTCCGGCACGACCGCGCCTTCGGGCTCAGTTCTCGCCGATGATCTTCAGCACCTGGGCCCGCGCGCCGTCGCCCATTTCCTTGGAGTCCACGATGGCGATGATCTCGCGCATCTGGGCCAGCGTAAGACCGTCCATCTCCTCGCTCGGGATGCGCAGCTCGATCAGGAAAGCCTTCAGCGTGTCCTGCACCATGTCGAATTCCGCCATGGCATGCGCGGCCGATCCGAAGCCGGCGAGCGCGGAGACGGCGGCGAGGGCGAGAAGCGTGCGTTTCATGGAATGTTTCCCTTCGTTGACTGGCGTTGCCGGGCGTCCCGCCCGGATCGCGACCTTGCGACGGGGTCACGCTAGCCGCGGGTCCGGCCGGCCCGAACGCACGTCTTTCTCCCGTAACATCACGCCCGGGCGACGGCCGGGGCTTCATTCGTGATCATCGTCACCGCGCTGTGAGAACCGCTCCCGAAAGCGTGACGCCGGGGCGGCAAGAGGGGTGATTTCGCGCCCGCCGGGATCGCGGCGCCGGTGCCTGTGTTTCAATCCGGGCGCCCACCGGTCCCCGTCACGATGCCGCGAGTTCACGCCGCGGCGATCGAGGCACACCGCGCAGGCACGGCGGCGTGATCCCCGGGGGCGGTCGCCCGCGGCGCGGCGGGAAAGCCACCCGTCGCGCCCTCGTTGACGATTCGTGCGAAGCCGCCCACAATCGCGCGCCGCACAGTCATGCTTGGGAGGGCGGACCATGTGCCAGATCTTTGCCGGCCAGGAGCCCGGCCGCTACGAGTCCCAGACCCGCCGGCTCAGGCTCAACGGCCAGAGCACCTCGATCCGGCTGGAGCGCGCCTTCTGGCGCATTCTCGACGAGATCGCCGCGCGCGAGGGGTTGTCGACCCCCGCCTTCATCTCGAAGCTTCACTCCGAGGTGCTGGAACTCAGGGGCGAGGCGCCGAACTTCACCTCGCTTCTCCGTTGCGCCTGCACCATCCACCTGGGCGAGCTTGACCGCGACGAGCCCGCCGCGCGCATTGCCGCCGAATAGGCGGAAAATCCGGCTGTAGTATCGGGTTACTACCACCCGCCGGAATTGGTCATCTAACTTTACCAAAATCGCGTGATTTTGGAGGGCGCATGGCCAAGGCAATTCATTCGATGATCCGCGTGCTCGACGAAGCGCGATCGGTGGACTTCTATGCCCGCGCCTTCGGGCTCAAGATCGCCGACCGGCTCGATTTCGAGAGCTTCACGCTGATCTACCTGTCGAACCCCGAAGCGACCTTCGAGCTTGAACTGACGGTCAACAAGGGACGCACGGAGCCCTACGACCTCGGGGACGGCTACGGCCACCTCGCCGTCTCGGTCGCGGACGTGACCGCCGAGCACGCGCGGCTGACCGCCGCGGGCCTCGGCCCGCGCAAGCTCGTGGACTTCAGGAACGGCGACACGCTCGTGGCGCGGTTCTTCTTCATCGCCGACCCCGATGGCTACCAGATCGAGGTTCTCGAGCGCGGCGGGCGTTTCCTTTAGGCGCCCGCCCTTTTGATCTCTAGGGAGGAGAGAATGACAACGAAAGAACGGAAGGGCCTGACACGCCGCGCGCTTCTGGCGCGGTCGGTCGCGGCAGGGACGCTCGCGGTCATCGGTGCCGGCTTCATCGCCGCCCCGAACGGCGCCTGGGCGCTCGAGGTGAGCGTCATCAGCGAGCATGAGATGGCGACGCTTCTCCAGATGGCGCGCGACATCTACCCGCACGACCGCATTGCCGACCAGTACTACGCCGTCGCCGTCAAGGGCTACGACGCCGAGGACCGGAAGGCGATGGTGGCCGAGGGCGTGGCGGCGCTCGACGCGGCGGCGCAGGCGGCGGGCCATGCCGACTATGTCTCGGTGGGCTGGGAGGAGGACCGCGTGAAGCTTCTCCAGGCAATGGAGGACACGCCCTTCTTCCAGACGGTGCGCGGCGGGCTCGTCACCGGGCTCTACAACCAGAAGGAGGTCTGGCCGATCTTCGGCTACGAGGGCGAGAGCTTTTCCAAGGGCGGTTACATCGACCGCGGCTTCGACGACATCAACTGGCTCTGAGGGGGCGGGACCATGACAGCACCATTCGATCTGAACGACGACTCGGTCGTCGTCGTCATCGGGACCGGCGCCGGCGGCGGGGTCGTTGCGAACGAGCTTGCCCAGAAGGGCGTCAGCGTCGTCGCGCTGGAGGCGGGCGGGCGCTACCTGCCCGAGGACTACATCAACGACGAGTGGGAAAGCTTCGGCCAACTCGCCTGGGTCGATCCACGCACGACGAGCGGCGACTGGCGGGTCGCCAAGGACTTCTCCGGCCTGCCCGCCTGGATCGTGAAGGCCGTCGGCGGCACCACGACCCACTGGGCCGGCGCCTCGATCCGCTTCCAGGACCACGAGTGGAAGGCGCTCACGACCTATGGCGCGGTCGAAGGCGCGAGCCTTCTCGACTGGCCGATCGACGCTGCGGAAATGGCGCCTTGGTACGACAAGGCCGAGGCGAAGCTCGGCGTCACCCGTACCGGCGACCGCGCCGGCCTGCCGGGCAACAACAACTTCAAGGTCTTCGAGAAGGGCGCCAAGGCGCTCGGCTACAAGGAGGTCCACACCGGCCGCATGGCGATCAACTCGGCCGACTACGACGGGCGCATGGCCTGCCAGCAGACCGGCTTCTGCTTCCAGGGCTGCAAGTGGGGGGCGAAGTGGTCGGCGGCCTATACCGACATCCCGCGCGGCGAGGCGACTGGGAACCTCGAGGTGCGCGAGCGCGCCCATGTCGCGCGCATCCTGCACGACGATGCCGGCAAGGTGACGGGCGTCGAGTATTTCGACAAGGACGGCAACCTGCAGATGCAGAAGGCGCGCATCGTCTGCGTCGCCGGCAACTCGTTCGAAAGCCCCCGGCTGCTCCTGAACTCGGCCTCGTCGATGTTCCCGAACGGCCTCGCCAACTCCTCCGACCAGGTCGGGCGCAACTACATGCGCCACACCACCGGCTCGGTCTATGCCGTCTTCGAGAAGCCGGTCCGGATGTGGCGCGGCACGACCATGGCCGGCATCGTCCAGGACGAGGCGCGGCACGACCCGTCGCGCGGCTTCGTCGGCGGCTACGAGCTTGAAACGCTCGCGCTCGGCATCCCGTTCATGGCGGCCTTCCTCAACCCCGGCGGCTGGGGGCGCAGCTTCACCACCGCGCTCGACGCCTACGAGAACATGGCCGGCATGTGGATCGTCGGCGAGGACATGCCGCAGGCGACGAACCGCGTCACGCTCTCCGAGACGAAGGACCAGTGGGGCCTGCCGGTGGCGAACGTCAACTTTTCGGACCATCCGAACGACATCGCCATGCGCAACCACGCCTACGGCCGGGGCGAGGCGATCTACAGGGCGGTGGGGGCGACCCGCACCTTCCCGACGCCGCCCTATCCCTCGACCCACAACCTCGGCACCAACCGGATGTCGGAGAAGCCCGAGGACGGCGTCTGCAACAAGTGGGGCCAGAGCCACGACATCGCCAACCTCTTCATCTCGGACGGCAGCCAGTTCACCACCGGCGCGGCAGAGAACCCGACGCTGACGATCGTGGCGCTGGCGATCCGCCAGGCCGACCACATCGCTTCCGAAATGGCGGCGGGCAATCTCTGAGCCTCCGCGCAACGGTCTCGGCGCGCCGGTCCTGCCGGCGCGCCGTTTCCTTTGACACCGGGCCGCGCGACGGGCATAAGCCGCTCACCCGATGAAGGCGACGATGGACATGCACCTTTTCTGAACCCGCACTTCCCGCGACCCAGAAAGGATGCCCCATGCCCCGCCTGCCCGACGCCGCCGCGCGTCACCCTCTCGTCTTTCCCGACGGCACCGCCCATCGCCAGATGGTCAACCTCGCGGTCGCCATCGACCACCCGAACTGGCGCATCGGGCGCAACGCCTATGCCAACGACTTCGACCCGCCCGCGGACTGGGCGGCGCGGCTCGCGCCCTATCTCTATCCCGGCGCACCGGAAACCCTGACCATCGGCGCCTTCTGCCAGATCGCCCACGGCGCGCGGTTCATCACCGCCTCGGCCAATCACCCGATGGACGGAATCTCGACCTATCCCTTCCCGGTCTTCGATCCGGAGGCGCTGCCGTTCTACCGCGACAGCTTCACCGGCCTGCCCGACAACGAGATCGGCCCCGACTGCTGGATCGGCCACGGCGCGCTGATCCTGCCCGGCGCGCGGCTCGGGCCCGGCGTGATCGTCGGCGCCGGCGCCGTGGTGTCGGGCGAGGTGCCCGCCTATGCCGTTGTCGCCGGCGATCCGGCAAGGGTGATCCGGAGCCGCTTTTCCGAGGCCGAGATCGAGACAGTCCTCGACCTTGCCTGGTGGGACTGGCCCGATGACCGCCTCGCCGCCGCGATCCCCCACCTCGCCGCGCGCGACATCGCCGCACTCGCGCGCGAAAAGCCTGCTTGATTTCGTCTGGCGGCTGGCTTAGGTGACAGGCCGGCCACAGGGGTATAGCTCAGCTGGTAGAGCGACGGTCTCCAAAACCGTAGGTCGCGGGTTCGAGCCCTGCTGCCCCTGCCAGGCCGGTTTCCGATCAGGGTTGCTCGAAGTCGCGCGGCGTCTCCGCGCCCGCCTTGCGTTCGCGCACCGAGATGTAGACGGCGCTGGCGATCAGGATGCCGACGCCGAAGAAGGTCCAGCCGTCGGGGAAGTCGCCGAAGAACCACCAGCCGGCGACGGTCGCCATGATCATCTCGGTATAGGCGAGGGGGGCAAGCAGCGAGGCCTCGCAATGGTCGTAGGCCCGCACGATCAGGAAATGCCCGCCCGTCGCGATGGCGCCAAGGAGCAGGAACAGCCCCCATTCCACCGGCTGCGGCGCTTGCCAGACGGGCCAGACCGCAAGCGTCGCGATCGCCGCGCCGAGAAGGCTGGTGTGGAAGGTCGTCACCATCGCGTGGCTCTGCCCCGAGATCCGCCGCGTCATCAGCATGTAGAGCGCCAGCGACAGCCCCGCCATGAGCGCCAGGAGCATCCCCGGACTGACGGTCTGGAACCCCGGCCGGATGATGACGAGCGTGCCGAGGAACCCCGCCGCCACCGCCGCCCAGCGGCGCGGACCGACACGTTCGCCAAGGACCACGGGCGATAGCGCGGTGACGATCAGCGGCTGCACGAAGAAGATCGCCAGCGCATCGGCGATGGGCAGGAACTTCAGCGACCAGAAGAAGCAGAAGGTGGCGGCGATCAGGAAGCCGGCGCGGAAGAGATGGTAGAGCGGACGGTCCGGCACGAGCGCCCCCGCGCCGCCGATCCGCAGGACGAAGGGCAGCGTCAGGAGCGCGCCGAAGGCCATCCGCGCCCAGACCGCCTGCATCACCGGTAGCCCGCGCTGGCCGAGGTGCTTGGCGACCACGTCGAGGAACGGCAGCACCGCCATCGCGCCGAGCATCAGCGCGACCCCGGTCAGGGTGCGGACGCGGTCGGGTGTCGTCGGTTGCATCGCCGGGTCTCCCGCCAGGGACTCCGCCGCTTGGTAGGCCGCCCCGTGCGCCACGGCAAGGCCCGGTCCGGACGAAGGGCGCGGGCGGCGGCGCGCGGGATTGGCGTTTGCCTTTCGCCGCGTGGGTGCTAGTCAATCGGGATGCTGACCAACAAGGCCCGTTACGCGCTTCATGCCATGCTGTTCCTTGCGAAATGCGAGGAGTCCGCCACGGCGTCCGAAATCGCCGAGGCGGAGGGGATTCCGCGCAAGTTCCTCGAACAGGTCCTCTCGGCGCTGAAGACCGGTGGGCTCGTGGTCGGCCGGCGCGGCCCGCGCGGCGGCTACACCCTGTCGCGCCCGGCGGCGAGCATCTCCTTCGCCGCCGTCCTGCGCTGCATCGACGGCCCGCTGGCGCTCGCCCCCTGTGCAAGCCAGTACGCCTACGCGCCCTGTCCGGACTGCAAGTCGGTCGAATCCTGCGAAATCCGGCCGGCGCTTCTGGCCGTCCGCGACACGACCACGCTGCTTCTGGAGGGAATCAGCCTCGCCGAGGCGGCCGGCGGGCGGAAGACATCGTTCCTCTGATCGCGAGTATGCCGGGAAATTGTGCAGCACCGGCGGTGTCAGCGGCTTAATGCATACTTTTCACATAGGAAAACTAAGTATCGAGTCGATTACCTACCAAATCGGTGTAGATTTCTTCTCGAAGCACCGGGAGGTCATCATGGAAGACAGTTTCGCACTCTTTCTTGTCGTCGGGTTTCTCGCCCAGATCGTCGATGGCGCGCTCGGGATGGCCTACGGGGTCGTGTCCGCCTCGGTGCTGCTCGCCTTCGGCGTGCCGCCTGCCGCGGCCTCGGCGGCGGTCCATGCGGCCGAGGTCTTCACCACCGCGGCCTCGGCCGGGTCGCATGTGGTGCACCGGAACGTGGACTGGCGGCTGTTCCGCGTGCTCGTGCCGGCCGGCGTCGTCGGCGGAGTGACCGGGGCCTATGTCCTCACCTCGATCGACGGAGACGTGCTGAAGCCCTACGTCGCCGCATATCTCGGGGTGATGGGCATCTATATCCTGGTCCGGGCCTGGCGCAGCCTGACCCCCATCGACAGCCACCACAGCGGCGTGGTCATCGGGCTCGGCGGGTTCGGCGGATTTGCCGACGCGGTCGGCGGGGGCGGCTGGGGGCCCGTGGTCACCACCGGGCTGATCGGAAACGGCGGCGCCCCGCGGCAGACCATCGGCACCGTCAACACCGCCGAGTTCTTCCTGACGACTGCGGTGTCGCTGTCGTTCCTGACCGCGCTCCTGACCGGCCACTGGGAAGAGGCGGAGGGCCTGCGCGCCCACGGCGCGGCGGTAGCGGGACTCGTCGTCGGCGGCCTGATCGCGGCGCCCATGGCGGGCTACGTCGTCCGCCTCGTCCCGCACCGGCGGCTGATGGCGATGGTCGGCGTCCTCATCTGCGCCATCGCCGTCTACCAGACGGGGCGGCTTCTCTGACGCTCTCGACCAGGCGGCCCGTGACTGACGCATGTCGGGACGGAAAACCGACGCGAAACCGGCGCGGACCCGACGGATGCGGGGCGCTTGAATTCGCCCGCCGATGGGCGTATTTCCCACCCGTTGCATGAGAAGCCCGAGGCAGAGACGCATGGCCACCAACCCCCTCCAGTTCCTCCAGCAGGTCCGCTCAGAGACCGCCAAGGTCCACTGGCCGACCCGCAAGGAAGTGATGACGACCACGATCATGGTCTTCATCATGGCGGCGCTGACCTCGATCTTCTTCTTCCTCATCGATCTCCTCATCCGGACCGGGCTCACCGCGATCCTCGGGATCGGCGGCTGAGGGCCATTCGGCCTTGAAATCGCACGGGAAGGCTTGTAACTGAGGCGGACTTTCCCGGGACCGGCGCGCAACGATTCGGTATGCGCGCTGTTTTTGTTCGGGAGAGTGTGGGGAAACCCACTGGAATGACAGGATTTTCCGGCGGACTATGGCCGGGCGAGCGAGGTCTGGGGCAGATGGCGAAGCGGTGGTATTCGGTGAGCGTTCTCTCGAACTTCGAGAAGAAGGTTGCCGAGCAGATCCGGCATTCCGTCGCCGAAAAGGGCCTGCAGGACGAGATCGACGAGGTTCTCGTGCCGACCGAGGAGGTCATCGAGATCCGCCGCGGCAAGAAGGTCACGTCCGAGCGGCGCTTCATGCCGGGCTATGTGCTCGTTCACATGGACATGACCGACCGGGGCTATCACCTGATCACCTCGATCAACCGGGTGACGGGCTTCCTCGGACCGCAGGGCAAGCCGATGCCGATGCGGGATGCGGAGGTGAATCAGATCCTCAACCGCGTCGAGGAAGGCGAGGCCCAGCCCCGCAACCTGATCCGGTTCGAGATCGGCGAGCATGTCAAGGTCACCGACGGGCCCTTCGACGGCTTCTCGGGGATGGTCGAGGAAGTGGACGAACATTCGAACCGCCTGAAGGTGACGGTCTCGATCTTCGGCCGGCCGACGCCGGTCGAACTGGAGTTCACGCAGGTGCAGAAAGTCGCCTGACGTGGGAGCCGTGGGAGGCCGCGCCGCAACGGCGGGCCGGACCACTAAACTGTGCCTTCGGGCACCAGTGACGAAGGAGCAGGCCAGATGGCCAAGAAGGTAATGGGCAGCCTCAAGCTGCAGGTGAAGGCGGGGCAAGCCAACCCGTCCCCGCCGATCGGTCCGGCGCTGGGTCAGCGCGGGATCAACATCATGGAATTCTGCAAGGCGTTCAACGCCAAGACGCAGGAGATGGAGCCGGGTTCGCCGATCCCGGTCGTCATCACCTACTACGCCGACAAGTCCTTCTCGTTCGAGATGAAGACCTCGCCCGCCTCCTTCTATCTGAAGAAGGCGGCCGGCCTGAAGCCGGTGGGCAAGCGCAACCGGCCGAAGGGGTCCACGAAGCCCGGCCGCGAGGTCGCCGGCACCGTGACCGTCGCGCAGGTGCGCCAGATCGCGGAAGCGAAGATGAAGGACCTCTCGGCCAACGACATCGAGGCCGCGATGCAGATCATCCTCGGCTCGGCGAAGTCCTGCGGCATCGAGGTTAAGGGGTAAGCCATGGCCAAGATCGCGAAACGCACCGCCGCGGCCCGCGCCGCCTTCGACGGCAAGTCGAACCTGACCGTCGAGGACGCCGTCAAGCTCATCAAGGGCGCCGCCTCGGCGAAATTCGACGAGACCGTCGAGATCGCAATGAACCTCGGCGTCGATCCGCGCCACGCGGACCAGATGGTCCGCGGCGTGGTGACGCTGCCGAACGGCACCGGCAAGACCGTCCGCGTCGCCGTCTTCGCCCGCGGCGCCAAGGCCGACGAGGCCAAGGCTGCCGGGGCCGACATCGTCGGCGCCGAAGACCTGATGGAAACGATCCAGGGCGGCAAGATCGAGTTCGACCGCTGCATCGCGACGCCGGACATGATGCCGCTCGTCGGTCGCCTGGGCAAGATCCTCGGGCCCCGCAACCTGATGCCGAACCCGAAGGTCGGCACCGTCACGATGGACGTGAAGGCGGCCGTCGATGCGGCGAAGGGCGGCGAGGTCCAGTTCAAGGTCGAGAAGGCGGGCGTCATCCACGCCGGCGTCGGCAAGGTGTCGTTCGACGAGGCGAAGCTCGCCCAGAACATCCGCGCCTTCGTCGAGGCGGTGAGCCGCGCGAAGCCCTCGGGGGCGAAGGGCACCTATCTGAAGAAGGTGTCGCTCTCCTCCACCATGGGGCCGGGCGTCAGCGTCGATCTGACGTCGGCCACGGCGCACTGAGCGCACGAGATTTGCCGGGCGACCTTGCCCGGCGAATGGCGGGGCGGAAACGCCCCGTCCTGTCCGAGACGGAGGGTGGAGGTAACTCCATAAATCCTTCCTGAGATGGGAAACGAGACTGGACTATCCGGGGCCTGGCCTCGGGCGATCCTGGCCTCGGGACCATCCGGACCCGAACCCCCGATCCCATCGGGGGCAAACTTGAGCCGGGGGGAAACCCCCACACTTGGAGTGAAACCGTGGATAGAGCCCAGAAAGAGAAAGTGGTCGAGGAACTCGGCCAGATCTTCGAAAGCTCTGGCGTTGTGGTGGTTGCCCGCTACGACGGCATGACGGTTGCTCAGATGCAGGACCTCAGGGCGGAAATGCGTTCCGTCGGCGGGTCCGTCCGCGTCGCCAAGAACAGGCTCGCCAAGATCGCCCTTGACGGCAAGCCCTGCGAAAGCATCGGCAAGCTTCTCACGGGCATGACCGTGCTGACCTATTCCGAGGATCCCGTCGCTGCGGCGAAGATCGCGGACGCCTATGCCAAGAAGAACGACAAGTTCGTGATCCTTGGCGGCGCCATGGGCAACACGGCTCTGGACCCGGCCGGCGTCAAAGCCGTCGCCTCGATGCCGTCGCGGGAGGAGCTCATCGCTTCGATCGTGGCCTGCATCGGCGCGCCGGCGGCGAATATCGCCGGGGCCATTGGCGCACCTGCTTCGAACATCGCGGGCATCCTTTCGACTCTGGAAGAGCGGGAAGCCGCGTGAGCAACTTCGTGCCTTCGTGGGGATGAAACCCGACGTTGGAACACATAGCTAGGAACGGATGAGAGAAATGGCTGATCTGAACAAACTCGCCGAAGAAATCGTGGGTCTGACCCTCCTTCAGGCGCAAGAACTGAAAACCATCCTCAAGGACAAGTACGGCATCGAGCCGGCCGCCGGTGGCGCCGTCATGATGGCCGGCCCGGCCGCGGGCGGCGCTGCCGCCGAAGCCGTGGAAGAGAAGACCGAGTTCGACGTCGTGCTGACCGATGCCGGCGCGAACAAGATCAACGTGATCAAGGAAGTCCGCGCGATCACCGGTCTCGGCCTGAAGGAAGCCAAGGACCTCGTCGAGGCCGGCGGCAAGGTCAAGGAAGGTGCGGCGAAGGCCGAGGCCGAAGACATCAAGAAGAAGCTCGAGGCGGCTGGCGCCAAGGTCGAGCTCAAGTGATCGGGCAGGGTGCCCCGGCACTCTGATCGCTGAAATCGGCTGGGCCCGGGGCGCTTCCCGGGCCCGGCCTGACCTGTCTTGGAAGGGGCATCCGCGGGCGGTGCCGGGGTGCCTCTTCCAAGGCGCGGTTGACGGTTCGGGAGCCATCCGGTGGGACGGGTGGCAGGTATGGAACCGACCCCCCTTGTCCAGAAGCGGCGCGGCCCCGTGACCCCGACGGTGCCGCCCCCGCGAAGCGACGAAAGGTGACGACGAGCATGGCGCAGGCGACCGTTGGCCAGAAGCGTATCCGCAGATACTTTGGCAAGATCCGCGAAGTCCTCGAGATGCCGAACCTCATCGAGGTTCAGAAATCCTCCTACGACCTCTTCCTGAAGTCGGGCGACGGCGACAAGCCGGCCGACGGGGAGGGGATCCAGGGCGTTTTCCAGTCGGTCTTTCCGATCAAGGATTTCAACGAGAACGCGATCCTCGAGTTCGTGAAGTACGAGCTCGAGAAGCCGAAGTACGACGTGGACGAATGCCAGACCCGCGACATGACCTATGCCGCGCCGCTCAAGGTGACGCTGCGCCTGATCGTGTTCGATGTCGACGAGGATACCGGCGCGCGCTCGGTGAAGGACATCAAGGAACAGGATGTCTACATGGGCGACATGCCGCTCATGACGCCGAACGGCACCTTCATCGTCAATGGCACCGAGCGGGTCATTGTTTCCCAGATGCACCGCAGCCCCGGCGTGTTTTTCGACCACGACAAGGGCAAGACCCATTCATCGGGCAAGCTCCTGTTCGCCTGCCGGATCATTCCCTATCGCGGCTCGTGGCTCGACTTCGAGTTCGACGCCAAGGACATCGTCTTCGCGCGCATCGACCGGCGCCGCAAGCTGCCGGTGACGACGCTGCTTTACGCGCTCGGACTCGACCAGGAAGGCATCATGGATGCCTACTACAACACGGTCGAGTTCAAGCTGGTGAAGAACAAGGGCTGGGTGACCCGGTTCTTCCCCGAGCGTGTCCGCGGCACGCGCCCGACCTATGACCTCGTGGACGCGGGGACGGGCGAGGTGATCTGCAAGGCGGGCGACAAGGCCACGCCGCGGATGGTCAAGAAGTGGATTGACGACGCCAAGGTGACGGAGCTTCTGGTGCCCTTCGATCACATCGTCGGCCGCTATGTGGCGAAGGACATCATCAACGAGGCCACCGGCGCGATCTATGTCGAGGCCGGCGACGAGATCACCCAGACGCTCGACCGCGACGGCGAGGTCTCGGGCGGCACGCTGAAGGTCCTGCTCGACAACGGCATCACCACGATCCCGGTGCTCGACATCGACAACGTCAACGTCGGCCCCTACATCCGCAACACCATGGCCGCGGACAAGAACTGGAACCGCGATACGGCGCTCATGGACATCTACCGGGTCATGCGCCCGGGCGAGCCGCCGACGGTGGAGGCCGCGTCCGCGCTCTTCGATACGCTCTTCTTCGACCGCGAGCGCTATGACCTCTCGGCCGTCGGCCGGGTCAAGATGAACATGCGCCTGGACCTCGGCAAGCCCGACACCCAGCGCACGCTCGACCGCGAGGACATCGTGGCCTGTGTCAAGGCGCTGGTGGAACTGCGCGACGGCAAGGGCGAGATCGACGACATCGACCACCTCGGCAACCGCCGGGTCCGGTCGGTGGGCGAACTGATGGAAAACCAGTACCGCGTGGGTCTTCTCCGCATGGAGCGCGCCATCAAGGAGCGCATGTCCTCGGTCGAGATCGACACGGTGATGCCGCAGGACCTGATCAACGCCAAGCCCGCGGCGGCGGCGGTGCGGGAGTTCTTCGGCTCCTCGCAGCTCTCGCAGTTCATGGACCAGACCAACCCGCTCTCCGAGGTGACGCACAAGCGGCGCCTCTCGGCGCTCGGGCCCGGTGGTCTGACGCGGGAGCGCGCGGGCTTCGAGGTGCGCGACGTGCACCCGACGCACTACGGACGGATGTGCCCGATCGAGACGCCGGAAGGCCCGAACATCGGTCTGATCAACTCGCTCGCCACCTTCGCGCGGGTGAACAAGTACGGCTTCATCGAGACCCCCTACCGCAAGGTCAAGGACGGCCAGGTCACCGACGACGTGCAATACATGTCCGCGACCGAAGAGATGCGCCACACGGTGGCCCAGGCCAACGCGACGCTCGACGAGAAGGGCAATTTCATCAACGAGCTCGTCTCGACGCGCCAGGCCGGCGAGTACACGTTGGCGCCGCGCGAGCAGGTCGACCTGATCGACGTGTCGCCGAAACAGCTCGTCTCGGTCGCGGCCTCGCTGATCCCGTTCCTCGAGAACGACGACGCCAACCGCGCCCTCATGGGCTCGAACATGCAGCGCCAGGCGGTGCCGCTGCTTCAGGCTGACGCGCCCTTCGTCGGCACGGGCATCGAGGCCAAGGTCGCGCTCGATTCCGGCGCGGCGATCGTTGCCCGCCGCGGCGGGGTGATCGACCAGGTTGATGCCACCCGGATCGTCATCCGCGCGACCGAAGACCTGGAAATCGGCGACGCCGGCGTCGACATCTACCGTCTGCGCAAGTTCCAGCGGTCGAACCAGAACACCTGCATCAACCAGCGCCCGCTGGTGAAGGTGGGTGACAGGGTCGGCAAGGGCGACGTCATCGCCGATGGCCCCTCGACCGAGATGGGGGAACTGGCGCTCGGCAAGAACGTCATCGTCGCCTTCATGCCGTGGAACGGCTACAACTACGAGGACTCGATCCTGATTTCCGAGCGCATCGTGCGCGACGACGTCTTCACCTCGATCCATATCGAGGAATACGAGGTCGCCGCCCGCGATACCAAGCTCGGGCCGGAAGAGATCACCCGCGATATCCCGAACGTCGGCGAGGAAGCGCTGCGCAACCTCGACGAGGCCGGCATCGTCTATATCGGCGCCGAAGTCGGACCGGGCGACATCCTGGTTGGCAAGATCACGCCCAAGGGCGAAAGCCCGATGACGCCGGAGGAGAAGCTCTTGCGCGCCATCTTCGGCGAGAAGGCCTCGGACGTGCGCGACACCTCGCTCCGGCTGCCGCCGGGCGATTTCGGCACGGTCGTCGAAGTGCGGGTCTTCAACCGCCACGGCGTCGACAAGGACGAGCGGGCCCTTCAGATCGAGCGCGAGGAAGTCGAACGCCTCGCCCGCGACCGCGACGACGAGCTCGCCATCCTCGAGCGCAACATCTATGCGCGTCTGAAGTCCATGATCCTCGGCAAGACCGCGGTGAAGGGGCCGAAGGGCATCAAGCCGAATGCGGTGATCGACGAGGAACTGCTGGAGTCGCTCAGCCGCGGCCAGTGGTGGCAGCTCGCTCTCGCCGAAGAGAAGGACGCCCAGGAGGTCGAGGCGCTGAATGCCCAGTTCGAGGCACAGAAGCGCACGCTTGAGCACCGTTTCGAGGACAAGGTCGAGAAGGTGCGCCGTGGCGACGATTTGCCCCCGGGCGTGATGAAGATGGTCAAGGTCTTCGTCGCGGTGAAGCGCAAGCTGCAGCCGGGCGACAAGATGGCCGGCCGCCATGGCAACAAGGGTGTCGTTTCCAAGGTCGTGCCGATCGAGGACATGCCGTTCCTCGGCGATGGCACCCCGGTCGACATGGTGCTTAACCCGCTCGGCGTGCCGTCGCGCATGAACGTCGGCCAGATCCTCGAGACGCATATGGGCTGGGCTGCGCGCGGCCTCGGGCTCAAGATCGACGAGGCGCTGCAGGACTACCGGCGGACCGGCGACCTGACCCCGGTGCGCGACGCGCTGAAGCATGGCTACGGCGACGAAGCCTATGACGAAGCCTTCTCGGACCTCGACGAGGGGACGCTGGTCGAACGGGCGGAGACGGTTCGCCGCGGCGTGCCGATCGCCACGCCCGTCTTCGATGGCGCCAAGGAGGCGGACGTGAACGATGCACTCCTGCGCGCGGGCTTCGACGTCTCGGGCCAGTCGGACCTCTTCGACGGCCGCACGGGCGAGCGGTTCCAGCGCAAGGTGACGGTCGGCGTGAAGTATCTGCTGAAGCTTCATCACCTCGTCGACGACAAGATCCACGCGCGCTCGACCGGGCCCTACAGCCTCGTCACGCAGCAGCCTCTGGGCGGCAAGGCCCAGTTCGGCGGCCAGCGTTTCGGGGAAATGGAGGTCTGGGCGCTGGAGGCCTATGGCGCCGCCTACACCCTGCAGGAGATGCTCACCGTCAAGTCGGACGACGTCGCGGGCCGGACCAAGGTTTACGAGTCGATCGTCAAGGGCGAGGACAACTTCGAGGCCGGCGTGCCGGAATCTTTCAACGTGCTCGTCAAGGAAGTGCGGGGCCTCGGCCTCAACATGGAACTCCTGGATGCGGAGGAGGAGTGAGGGCGGCCCCGCCCTCGCTATCCCATCCCCTGATCTGAAGGACGCAAGATGAACCAGGAACTGACCAACAACCCGTTCAACCCGCTGGCCGCGCCGAAGCAGTTCGACGAGATCAAGATCTCGCTCGCCTCGCCCGAGCGCATCCTCAGCTGGTCCTACGGCGAGATCAAGAAGCCCGAGACGATCAACTACCGCACGTTCAAGCCAGAGCGGGACGGGCTCTTCTGCGCCCGCATCTTCGGGCCGATAAAGGACTACGAATGCCTCTGCGGCAAGTACAAGCGCATGAAGTATCGCGGCGTCGTCTGCGAGAAATGCGGCGTCGAGGTGACGCTCCAGAAGGTGCGCCGCGAGCGGATGGGCCATATCGAGCTCGCCGCCCCCGTCGCCCACATCTGGTTCCTGAAGTCGCTGCCGAGCCGGATCGGCCTCATGCTCGACATGACGCTGCGCGACCTCGAGCGCATCCTCTACTTCGAGAACTACGTCGTCATCGAGCCGGGCCTGACGGACCTCACCTACGGCCAGCTCCTGACCGAGGAGGAATTTCTCGACGCGCAGGACCAGTACGGCGCCGACGCCTTCACCGCCAATATCGGCGCCGAGGCGATCCGCGAGATGCTGGCGGCCATTGATCTGGAGGCCACCGCCGAACAGCTCCGCGAGGAACTGAAGGAGGCGACCGGGGAGTTGAAGCCGAAGAAGATCATCAAGCGGCTGAAGATCGTCGAGAACTTCCTCGAGTCGGGCAACCGGCCGGAATGGATGGTGCTGACGGTTATCCCGGTCATCCCGCCGGAACTGCGCCCGCTGGTGCCGCTGGACGGCGGCCGCTTCGCCACGTCGGACCTCAACGACCTTTACCGCCGCGTCATCAACCGCAACAACCGCCTCAAGCGGCTGATCGAGTTGCGCGCGCCCGACATCATCGTCCGCAACGAAAAGCGGATGCTGCAGGAATCGGTCGATGCGCTCTTCGACAACGGTCGCCGCGGCCGCGTCATCACGGGGGCCAACAAGCGCCCGCTGAAGTCGCTCTCGGACATGCTCAAGGGCAAGCAGGGCCGGTTCCGCCAGAACCTCCTCGGCAAGCGCGTGGACTTCTCGGGCCGCTCGGTCATCGTGACCGGCCCGGAACTGAAGCTCCATCAGTGCGGCCTGCCGAAG
Source organism: Albidovulum sp. (assembly GCF_008933605.1). GTDB lineage: Bacteria > Pseudomonadota > Alphaproteobacteria > Rhodobacterales > Rhodobacteraceae > Albidovulum. The sequence goes on along the minus strand of NZ_WBUS01000009.1, from coordinate 28,952 downwards.
AAGATGGCGCTCGAACTCTTCAAGCCGTTCATCTACTCGCGGCTGGAGGCGAAGGGCCTCTCTTCGACCGTCAAGCAGGCGAAGAAGCTGGTGGAGAAGGAGCGCCCGGAGGTCTGGGACATCCTGGATGAAGTGATCCGCGAACACCCCGTCCTCTTGAACCGCGCGCCGACCCTGCACCGCCTGGGCATCCAGGCGTTCGAGCCGACGCTCATTGAGGGCAAGGCGATCCAGCTTCACCCGCTGGTCTGCTCGGCCTTCAACGCCGACTTCGACGGCGATCAGATGGCCGTGCACGTTCCGCTGTCGCTCGAAGCGCAGCTCGAAGCACGCGTCCTGATGATGTCGACCAACAACGTGCTGAGCCCCGCCAACGGCGCGCCGATCATCGTGCCGTCGCAGGACATGGTCCTGGGTCTTTACTACGTGTCGATGGAGCGCAAGGGCATGAAGGGCGAAGGCATGGTCTTCGCCGATGCCGACGAGGTGCAGCACGCGCTCGACGCGGGCGAGGTGCATCTGCATTCCAGGATCACCGCGCGCGTGAAGCAGATCGATGCCGAAGGCAACGAGGTGTGGAAGCGCTACCAGACGACGCCGGGCCGCGTCCGCCTAGGCGCGCTCCTGCCGCTGAACGCAAAGGCGCCGTTCGAGCTCGTGAACCGGCTTCTCAGGAAGAAGGACGTGCAGAACGTCATCGACACCGTCTACCGCTACTGCGGCCAGAAGGAATCGGTGATCTTCTGCGACCAGATCATGGGGCTCGGCTTCCGCGAAGCCTTCAAGGCCGGCATTTCCTTCGGCAAGGATGACATGGTCATCCCCGAGAAGAAGTGGACCATCGTCAACGAGGTCCGCGATCAGGTGAAGGAATTCGAACAGCAGTACATGGACGGCCTGATCACCCAGGGTGAGAAGTACAACAAGGTCGTCGATGCCTGGTCGAAATGCTCCGATGCCGTCGCGGCGGAGATGATGAAGGAAATCTCGTCGCTGCGCGTCGACGACGCCGGCGCCGAGAAGGAACCGAACTCGGTCTACATGATGTCGCACTCCGGTGCGCGGGGCTCGCCGGCGCAGATGAAGCAGCTCGGCGGGATGCGCGGCCTGATGGCCAAGCCGAGCGGAGAGATCATCGAGACGCCGATCATCTCGAACTTCAAGGAAGGCCTCACGGTGCTCGAGTACTTCAACTCGACGCACGGCGCGCGGAAGGGTCTGGCCGACACGGCGCTGAAGACGGCGAACTCGGGTTACCTGACCCGCCGCCTGGTCGATGTGGCGCAGGACTGCATCATCCGCCTGCCGGACTGCGGCACCGACCGTGCGATCACGGCCTCGGCCGCGGTCAACGACGGTGAAGTGGTCAGCCCGCTGTCCGAACGCATCCTCGGCCGTGTCGCCGCCGACGACGTGATGGTGCCGGGCACGGACGAGATCATCGTCCGCCGGGGCGAACTGATCGACGAGCGCAAGTCCGAGGCGGTGGAAGCCGCGGGCGTCGTTTCGGTGCGGATCCGTTCGGCGCTGACCTGCGAGGCCGAGGAAGGCGTCTGCGCCATGTGCTACGGGCGCGACCTCGCCCGCGGCACGCTCGTCAACATCGGCGAGGCGGTGGGCATCATCGCCGCGCAGTCGATCGGCGAGCCGGGCACGCAGCTGACGATGCGGACCTTCCACATCGGCGGCATCGCCCAGGGCGGCCAGCAGTCCTTCCTGGAAGCGAGCCAGGAAGGCAAGGTCGAGTTCCGAAACGCGAACCTGCTGGAGAATGCCAGCGGTGAGCAGATCGTGACCGGCCGCAACATGCAGGTCGCCATCCTCGACGAGGCGGGCCAGGAACGGGCGAGCCACAAGGTGAGCTACGGTGCGAAGATCCACGTGAAGGACGGCCAGGCCGTCAAGCGCGGCACCAAGCTCTTCGAGTGGGATCCCTACACCCTGCCGATCATCGCCGAGAAGGCGGGCGTGGCGAAGTTCGTCGACCTCGTCTCGGGCATCTCGGTCCGCGACGAGACCGACGAGGCTACGGGCATGACCCAGAAGATCGTCACCGACTGGCGCACCGCGCCGCGCGGCAGCGACCTCAAGCCCGAGATCATCGTCATGGATCCGGGGACGGGCGAACCGGTGCGCAACGATGCGGGCAACCCCGTCAGCTATCCGATGTCCGTCGACGCCATCCTCTCGATCGAGGACGGGCAGGAGATCCGGGCGGGCGACGTGGTGGCGCGTATCCCGCGCGAGGGCGCCAAGACCAAGGACATCACCGGGGGTCTTCCCCGCGTGGCGGAACTGTTCGAGGCCCGGCGTCCGAAGGATCACGCCATCATCGCCGAGATCGACGGCTATGTGCGCTTCGGCAAGGACTACAAGAACAAGCGCCGCATCACCATCGAGCCGACCGACGAGACGATGCATCCGGTCGAGTACATGGTGCCGAAGGGCAAGCACATCCCTGTGCAGGAAGGCGACTTCGTGCAGAAGGGCGACTACATCATGGACGGCAACCCGGCACCGCACGACATCCTGCGGATCATGGGGATCGAGGCGCTGGCCGACTACCTCATCGACGAGGTGCAGGACGTCTACCGGCTCCAGGGCGTGAAGATCAACGACAAGCACATCGAGGTGATCGTCCGCCAGATGCTGCAGAAGATCGAGATCCTCGATTCGGGCGAGACGACGCTGCTGAAGGGCGAGCACGTCGACAAGGCGGAGTTCGACGAGGAGAACGACAAGGTCATCGCGCGGAGCGCAAAGCCGGCGACGGGCGAACCGGTTCTGCTCGGCATCACCAAGGCCTCGCTGCAGACCCGGTCGTTCATCTCGGCGGCGTCCTTCCAGGAGACCACGCGCGTCCTCACCGAGGCCGCCGTGCAGGGCAAGCGCGACACGCTTGTCGGCCTGAAGGAGAACGTGATCGTCGGCCGCCTGATCCCGGCGGGCACCGGTGGGGCGACGATGCGCGTGCGCAAGATCGCCCATGACCGCGACCAGAAGGTGATCGAGCAGCGCCGGGCCGAGGCCGAGCGGGCGGCGGCACTGGTGGCGCCGTCGGAGACCGTGCTCGACGACGTGATCGAGATCGACGCCGACAGCGGGCTCGTGGACACCTACGAGAGCCGCGAGGGCTGATCGCAACCGGAAAGCCTGAAATCCCCCGCTTCGGCGGGGGTTTTCTTTTCCCACCGGCCAAGCGACAACGAGGCGCGCGCCCCGGCGGGCGCAGTCGGGGAGGCCCAATGCCGTTGTCCGAGAACGCGCGCGGCGCGATCTACATGAGCGTTGCGATGACGGCCTTCACCGTGAACGACGCCTGCATGAAGGCGGTGACGCAGGCGCTGCCGCTCTACCAGGCGATGTTCCTGCGCGGCGTGTTCGCCACGATCGCACTTCTGGCCATCGGCTGGCACATGGGCAGCCTCCGCTTCGCCATGCAGGCGAGCGACCGCAAGTGGCTTTTCCTGCGTACCCTCGGCGAGGTCGGCGGCACGCTGACCTTCCTGTCAGCCCTGCGCCACATGCCGCTCGCCAACCTCTCGGCGATCCTGCAGTTCCTGCCGCTCGCCGTCACGCTGGCGGCGGCACTCCTCCTGCGCGAGCCGGTGGGCTGGCGCCGCTTCACCGCCATTGCCGTCGGCTTCGCCGGCGTCCTCCTCATCGTGCGCCCCGGCACCGCGGGCTTCGACCGCTGGGCGCTCGTCGGCATCGCCTCGGTGGCCTTCGTCGTCCTGCGCGACCTGACCACGCGGCGCATGTCGAGCGCGCTTCCCTCCGTCACCGTCGCCGTGACCGCCGCGGTTTCGGTCACGCTCACCGGGGCCGCGCTCGTGCCCTTCGGTGGGTGGGCGCCGGTCGGGGCGGCGGAGGCGGCGCTGGTCGCGACCGCGGCGACCTGCCTCATCGCCGGCTATCTGCTGATCGTCATGGCGATGCGGGTGGGCGAGATCAGCCTCGTCGCGCCCTTCCGTTATACCGCGCTCATCGCGGCGATCGGCCTCGGCTGGGCGGCCTTCGGGCAGTTGCCCGACACGCTGACGCTCGCCGGTGCCGGCATCGTGATCCTGACGGGCATCTACAGCTTCCACCGCGAACGCCGGCTCGGCCGGTCCGTCGCCATGCCGGACGCGCCGGCCTTGCGGCTTCGCTGAGCGCCACATTTACAACCGGGCTTGCGTGAAGTACGACCGCCCGGCGTCAACAGGCGGACCGCAGGCCGGGAAGCGAGACCCATGGTCACCATCTCCATCGTCATTCCCGCGAAGGACGAGGCCGAAAACCTCCCCCTGCTGCTCGACGGCATCGAGGCGGCGATGGCCGCGCAGGACGGCTACGAGGTGCTCGTCGTCGATGATGGCTCGACCGACGCCACGGCCGAGGTGATCCGCGCCCGGATGCAGTCGCGTCCGAACCTGCGGCTGATCCGCCATGATGTCTCGGGCGGGCAGAGTGCTGCCGTCCATTCCGGCGTGCTGGCAGCACGGGGCGGAATCGTCTGCACGCTCGACGCCGATGGCCAGAACCCGCCGTCGGAACTGCCGAAGCTTCTCGCCCCCTTGCTGGCGCCCGGGTCCGACCGGATCGGGCTCGTGGCCGGACAGCGCGTCGGGCGGCAGGACACGGCCTCGAAGAAGCTCGCCTCGCGCTTCGCCAACTGGATCCGCGCGAAGGCGCTCAAGGACGGCACCCGCGACACCGGCTGCGGGCTCAAGGCCTTCCGGCGCGAGGGGTTCCTGCGTCTCCCCTTCTTCAACCACATGCACCGGTACCTGCCCGCGCTCTTCGCCCGCGATGGCTGGGCGGTCGCGCATACCGATGTCGCCCACGCGCCACGCCACGCGGGCCGCTCGCATTACAGCAACCTCCAGCGGGGCTTTGTCGGCGCGATCGACCTTCTCGGGGTGATGTGGCTCATCCGGCGGAAGAAGAAATCCCGTCCGAGGGAGGGGGCCTAGGATGGAGCGGCTCTTCGCCATCCTCCATGTCGAAAGCGGGACCGAGTTCTGGTGGGTCGCCTTCGGCCTGTTCGGCCAGCTCATGTTCACCGGCCGCTTCCTCGTCCAGTGGATTGCCTCGGAACGGGCGCGCAGGTCGGTGATGCCGGTCGTGTTCTGGTACTTCTCGCTCGCGGGCGGGCTGATCCTTTTGGCCTATGCCATCTACCGGCGCGATCCGGTCTTCATCCTCGGTCAGTCGCTCGGCGTCTTCATCTATCTCAGGAACCTCGTTCTCATCCACCGGGAAGCGCGGGAGAACGGGCTTGGCTAGGGGCTGGTTCGGCCCCGCGGCGGCCATCGTCGCCCTGGTCACGGCGCTGCGTCTGGTTGCCCTCTGGTTCGGCCAGACGGACCTTTTCGTCGACGAAAGCCAGTACTGGCTCTGGGGGCGGAACCTCGATCTGGGCTACTATTCCAAGCCGCCGCTCATCGCCTGGGTGATCCGCGGCGTGACGGGGCTGTTCGGCTCCGACGCGGCCTTCTTCGTGCGCCTGCCGGGTGCGGTCCTTCACGGGGCGACGGCGCTTCTCCTTGGCGGCGTGGCGGCGCGGCTTCTCGATGCCCGGGCGGCCCTCTGGACGGCCGTGACCTACCTCACCCTGCCGATGGCGGCGCTCGGCTCGCTCCTCTTTTCCACCGACACGGTGATGGCGCCCTTCCTGGCGGCGGCGCTCCTGTTCAATCTCAGGGCGGCCGAGACCGGTCGGGCCGGTCCGGCAATGCTGGCGGGCGTGCTCGCGGGATGTGCCTTCCTGGCAAAATATGCCGCGATCTATCTCCTCATCGGCCTTGGATTGGCGGCGGTTTTCGTGCCCGCCGTCCGCATCCCGCCCCGTGCCGCCCTGGCGCTCGCCCTGGGCTTCGCCGCGACCATCCTGCCGAACGTCCTGTGGAACATCGGGAACGGACTGGCGACCGTGGCGCACACGATGGACAACGTCGGCTGGGTGCGCGGGGAGAGCTGGTTTTCCGGCCTGAACCCCGCCGGGCTGGCGGAGTTCCTCCTCGCGCAGTTCGCCGTCGCGGGACCCGTCGTCTTCGTGGCGCTTCTCTGGGGATATGTCCGGCCCGGCGAACCCGCCCTTCGGGCGCTGGCCCTCATCTCGGCACCGCCGCTTCTGATCGTCTCGGTCCAGGCGGTTCTCGACAAGGCCTATGCCAACTGGGCGCTTGCGGCCTATTTCGCAGGCACCGTGCTGGCGGTGGGTGTGCTTCTCGCCCGAGCGCCGCGGCTCCTGCCGGTGTCGCTGGCGGTGAACGGATCGATCTCGGTCCTGTTGCCCGTCCTGGTCGTGCTCGCACCATGGCCGGCATGGCGGGGCGAGCCGCTGCTGGCCCGTTACCTCGGCCGGTCCGACCTCAGCCGGCAGATCATCGCCGCGGCCGAGGGGGCGGGGCTGACGACCGTCGTCAGTGCCAACCGCGACATCCTCGCCGATCTCTTCCACACTGGCCGCGCCTCGGGTCTCACCTTCGCCGCGCCGGCGCCGCAAGGGCGGGCCCAGAACTATTACGAGCAGACCCATCCTCTCGGCGCGGGGCCGATGCCCGTCCTCTTCGTCGCGGCGGCTGCCCCCGACTGCGCCTTCGACCCGCCGGTTGCCGGGTTCGACACCGCGCACGGGGCCTACGCCAGGATGGACCTCGCCGCCTGGCGCCTTACCGCGGATTGCGCCAATGCCGCGCCTTGACCACGGCAAGGCCGCCATCGCGCTCGCCCTCCTGACCATCGCCGCGCTTGGCGTCTTCGCGGTCTTTCCGCGGATCGACCTCACCGTCTCGGGCTGGTTCCACCGCGCGGGGGAGGGGTTCTGGCTGGCGCGAAACCCCTGGATCGAGGCGGTGCGCAACGGCATATGGGACCTCTCCATCGCCGTCTTCGCCTTCTCCATCCTGGCGCTCGGCTTCGCCGTCGCGCGCCGGCCGCTTCTCGGCGTCGATGCGCGCGAGGCGGGGTTCATCTTCCTTCTCTACCTTCTTGGGCCGATCCTCCTCGTCAACGGCGTGCTCAAGACCTACTGGGGCCGCGCCCGCCCGGTTGATGTGGCGGAGTTCGGCGGGGCGGCCACCTTCACGCCGCCCTGGCTTCCGGCCGACCAGTGCGTGGCCAACTGCTCCTTCGTCTCGGGCGAGGGCTCGGCGGCGACCGCGCTTCTCCTTGCCTTCGTGGTTCTTGCGCCCGATGCCTGGCGGCTTTTCCCACGCCGGGCCTTCGCGCTCTATGCGCTTGCGGGCCTGGTCCTGCCCGCAACCGGGCTCGCACTGAGGATCATGACGGGGCGGCATTTCCTTTCGGACACGATCTTCGCCGTGCTCCTTGTTCTGGCCTTGGCGCTGGGCCTTCACCGGCTCCTGCTGAAGGGGCGCTGAGGGCCGAGAGCCCGTGTTGACAACCCCCGCGACTCCCCCTATACGGCCCGCACTCGGCCACGGGTGTATTGCGCGTGGGCGGGTATCAGAACTGAAGTGGTCACGATCCGGGCACCAGCCCCGATCCTCTGGAATTCCACCGCGTCGCCCCCGCGCAGGGGACGAATGCGGTTTTGGTGTTTTGCGGACGCGCAAGGCACGCAGATGAGCGAAAGCCCCCGGGAACGTCGCTGACGGGCGAACGTCGATCGGGTTGCAAGATAGGGCGAGAGTTAATGCCGACGATCCAACAGCTGATCCGGAAGCCCCGGGAAGCGAAGCCGCAGAAATCCAAGTCGCAGCACCTGGAATCCTGCCCGCAGAAGCGCGGTGTGTGCACCCGCGTCTACACCACCACGCCGAAGAAGCCGAACTCGGCCATGCGGAAGGTGGCGAAAGTCCGTCTCACGAACGGCTTCGAGGTGATCAGCTACATTCCCGGCGAGAAGCACAACCTGCAGGAACACTCCGTGGTCCTGATCCGCGGCGGCCGGGTGAAGGACCTTCCGGGCGTGCGCTACCACATCCTCCGCGGTGTGCTCGATACGCAGGGCGTCAAGGACCGCCGCCAGCGTCGCTCGAAATACGGCGCGAAGCGTCCGAAGTAAGGAGATCACCAGATGTCGCGTCGTCACGCTGCCGAAAAGCGCGAAGTCCTGCCCGATGCCAAGTACGGCGACCGGGTGCTGACGAAATTCATGAACAACCTGATGGTGGACGGCAAGAAGTCGGTCGCCGAGCGCATCGTCTATAACGCGCTCGAGCGGGTCGAAGGCCGGCTGAAGCGGTCCCCGGTCGAATGCTTCCACGAGGCGCTCGACAACGTGAAGCCCTCGCTCGAGGTCCGCTCCCGCCGCGTCGGCGGCGCGACCTACCAGGTGCCCGTCGAGGTTCGCCCCGAGCGCCGCGAGGCGCTGGCGATCCGCTGGCTGATCACCGCCGCGAAGAACCGCAACGAGAACACGATGGAAGAGCGTCTGGCCGCCGAACTGGCCGATGCCGTCAACGGACGCGGCACCGCGGTCAAGAAACGCGAAGACACCCACAAGATGGCCGACGCCAACAAGGCGTTCAGCCATTACCGCTGGTAATCCGGCGGCAGCGAGGACGAATACGATGGCACGCGCTTATCCCCTCAACCGATACCGCAACTTCGGGATCATGGCCCACATCGACGCGGGCAAGACCACCACGACCGAGCGGATCCTCTATTACACCGGCAAGTCCCACAAGATCGGCGAGGTGCATGACGGCGCCGCGACGATGGACTGGATGGAGCAGGAGCAGGAGCGCGGCATCACCATCACCTCGGCTGCGACCACGACCTTTTGGCAGCGCCAGGAAGATCCCAGCGTCGACGGCACCTCGGACACCAAGTACCGGTTCAACATCATCGACACGCCCGGCCACGTCGACTTCACGATCGAGGTCGAACGCTCGCTCGCCGTGCTCGACGGTGCGATCTGCCTTCTCGACGCCAACGCCGGCGTGGAGCCGCAGACCGAGACCGTGTGGCGCCAGGCCGACCGCTACAAGGTTCCGCGGATCGTCTTCGTCAACAAGATGGACAAGATCGGCGCCGACTTCTTCAACTGCGTGAAGATGATCAAGGAGCGCACCGGCGGCACTCCCTGCCCGGTCGCCCTGCCGATCGGTGCCGAGGACAAGCTCGAAGGCATCGTCGACCTCGTCAAGATGGAAGAGTGGGTCTGGAAGGGCGAAGACCTCGGCGCGAGCTGGGTCCGTCAGCCTATCCGCGACGACATGAAAGATCTTGCCGAGGAATGGCGCGGCAAGATGATCGAGCTCGCCGTCGAACTCGACGACGAGGCGATGGAAGCCTATCTCGAAGGCAACGAGCCGGATGTGGACACGCTGCGCAAGCTGATCCGCAAGGGCACGCTGTCGCTGACGTTCTTCCCCGTCCTCGCGGGCTCGTCCTTCAAGAACAAGGGCGTCCAGCCGCTTCTGAACGCGGTCATCGACTTCCTGCCGTCGCCGGTCGACGTTCCGGTCCTGAAGGGCTTCGCCCCCGATGACGAGTCCGAGGAGCGCAACATCGAGCGCCCGGCGGACGACGCCTCGCCGTTCTCGGCGCTGGCGTTCAAGATCATGAACGACCCGTTCGTCGGCTCGCTGACGTTTACCCGCATCTATTCCGGTCAGCTCAAGAAGGGCGACCAGATGATGAACTCCACGAAGGGCAAGCGCGAGCGCGTCGGCCGGATGATGATGATGCACGCCATCAACCGGGAAGAGATCGACGAAGCCTTCGCGGGCGACATCATCGCGCTCGCCGGCCTGAAGGAGACGACGACCGGCGACACGCTCTGCGATCCCGCGAAGCCGGTGGTGCTCGAGACCATGACCTTCCCCGAGCCGGTGATCGAGATCGCCGTGGAGCCGAAGTCGAAGGCCGACCAGGAAAAGATGGGCCTCGCCCTCGCGCGCCTGGCTGCCGAAGATCCATCTTTCCGCGTCGAGACCGACCTGGAATCGGGCCAGACCATCATGAAGGGCATGGGCGAACTTCACCTCGACATCCTCGTCGACCGGATGAAGCGGGAGTTCAAGGTCGAGGCGAACATCGGCGCCCCGCAGGTCGCCTACCGCGAGACGATCAGCCGCGAGGCCGAGATCGACTACACCCACAAGAAGCAGACCGGCGGCACGGGCCAGTTCGCCCGCGTGAAGCTGGTGATCACCCCGGTGGAACCCGGCGTCGGCTACTCGTTCGAATCGAAGATCGTCGGCGGCGCGGTGCCGAAGGAGTACGTCCCCGGCGTCGAGAAGGGCATCAAGTCGGTCATGGACAGTGGTCCGCTCGCCGGCTTCCCGGTGATCGACTTCAAGGTGGCGCTGATCGACGGCGCGTTCCACGACGTCGACTCCTCGGTGCTGGCGTTCGAGATCGCGTCCCGTGCGGCGATGCGCGAGGGCCTGAAGAAGGCCGGCGCCAAGCTCCTGGAGCCGATCATGAAGGTAGAGGTGGTGACGCCGGAGGAATACACCGGCGGCATCATCGGCGACCTGACCTCGCGCCGGGGCATGGTGCAGGGCCAGGACAGCCGCGGCAACGCCAACGTGATCAACGCCATGGTGCCGCTTGCCAACATGTTCGGCTACATCAACAACCTGCGTTCGATGTCCTCGGGCCGCGCGGTGTTCACGATGCAGTTCGACCACTACGACGCCGTGCCGCAAAACATCTCGGACGAGATCCAGAAGAAATACGCATGACGGTGTGGCGGGGTGAGCCCCGCCCTACCAGCCCGTAGGCCGGGGTTCACCCTGGCATCACCGAACGAAACAGGAGGCCATCATGGCAAAGGCAAAGTTTGAACGGACGAAACCGCACGTGAACGTGGGGACGATCGGCCACGTTGACCACGGCAAGACGACGCTGACGGCGGCGATCACGAAGTATTTCGGCGAGTTCAAGGCGTATGACCAGATCGACGCGGCGCCGGAGGAGAAGGCGCGGGGGATCACGATCTCGACGGCGCATGTGGAATACGAGACGGCGAAGCGTCACTACGCGCATGTGGACTGCCCCGGCCACGCGGACTACGTGAAGAACATGATCACGGGCGCGGCGCAGATGGATGGGGGTATCCTCGTCTGCGCGGCCTCGGACGGCCCGATGCCGCAGACGCGGGAGCACATTCTCCTGGCGCGCCAGGTGGGGGTTCCGGCGCTGGTCGTGTACATGAACAAGATCGACCTTGTCGACGACGAGGAGCTGATCGAGCTGGTGGAGATGGAGCTGCGGGAGCTTCTGTCGTCCTACGACTTCCCCGGCGACGACATCCCGATCATCAAGGGCTCGGCGCACCAGGCGCTGATCGGCGAGCGTCCGGAGATCGGCGAGTCGTCGATCCGCGCGCTGATGGACGCGGTGGACGAGTACATCCCGACGCCGGACCGCCCGATCGACCAGCCGTTCCTGATGCCGATCGAGGACGTGTTCTCGATCTCGGGCCGCGGCACGGTGGTGACGGGCCGGGTGGAGCGCGGCGTGATCAACGTCGGCGACGAGGTCGAGATCGTCGGCATCCGGGCGACGCAGAAGTCGACCTGCACCGGCGTTGAGATGTTCCGCAAGCTTCTCGACCGGGGCGAGGCGGGCGACAACATCGGCGCGCTCCTGCGCGGGATCGACCGTGACGGCGTGGAGCGGGGCCAGGTGCTCTGCAAGCCCGGCTCGGTGAAGCCGCACACGCATTTCGAGGCGGAGGCCTATATCCTGACGAAGGAGGAGGGCGGGCGGCACACGCCGTTCTTCGCCAACTACCGTCCGCAGTTCTACTTCCGCACGACGGACGTGACCGGGACGGTGAAGCTTCCCGAGGGCACCGAGATGGTGATGCCGGGCGACAACCTGAAGTTCGAGGTGGAACTCATCGCGCCGATCGCGATGGAGGAAAAGCTGCGCTTCGCCATCCGCGAGGGCGGCCGCACCGTCGGCGCCGGCGTCGTCTCGAAGATCCTGAAGTAACAAGAACGGTTCGAAGCAGGCGGGGCATGAGGCCCCGTCTGCCTCTCAACTGAAAGCCCCGCAAGAGGCGAGAGAAATGAGTGGTCAGAATATCCGCATCCGGCTCAAGGCCTTCGATTACCGCGTGCTCGACGCCAGCACGCAGGAAATCGTGAACACGGCCAAGCGCACGGGCGCCCAGGTCCGCGGGCCGATCCCGCTGCCGAACAAGATCGAGAAGTTCACGGTTCTCCGCGGTCCGCACATCGACAAGAAGTCGCGCGACCAGTGGGAAATCCGCACCCACAAGCGGCTTCTCGACATCGTCGATCCGACGCCCCAGACGGTGGACGCGCTGATGAAGCTCGACCTCGCCGCCGGCGTCGACGTCGAGATCAAGGTCTGAGGAGGGCACTGACCATGTTGCGCTCTGGTGTGATCGCAAAGAAGCTGGGCATGACCCGGCTCTTCCTCGAGGACGGCCGGCAGGTTCCAGTGACGGTTCTCCAACTCGACGGCTGCCAGGTCGTGGCGCAGCGCACGCTCGAGAAGGACGGCTATTCGGCCGTCCAGCTCGGCGCGGGTGCGGCCAAGGCCAAGCGGACCACGGCGGCGATGCGCGGCCACTTCGCCAAGGCGAAGGTGGAGCCCAAGCGCAAGATCGCCGAGTTCCGCGTGAGCCCCGACAACCTGATCGGCGTGGGCGAGGAGCTTACGGCCGACCATTACTTCGCGGGCCAGTTCGTCGACATCGCCGGCACCTCGATCGGCAAGGGCTTTGCCGGCGTCATGAAGCGGCACAACTTCGGCGGCCTGCGCGCCTCGCACGGCGTGTCGATCAGCCACCGCTCGCACGGCTCCACCGGCCAGTGCCAGGACCCCGGCAAGGTGTTCAAGGGCAAGAAGATGGCCGGCCATCTCGGCGCCGTGCGCGTGACCACGCAGAACCTGCAGGTCGTGCGCACCGACAGCGACCGCGGGCTGATCATGGTCAAGGGTTCGGTCCCCGGATCCAAGGGCGGCTGGGTCACGATTAAGGACGCGGTGAAGAAGCCGGTCCCCGAGAATGCCGTCCGCCCCGCCGGGCTGAAATCGGCCGCCAAGCCCGCGGCTGAAGCCGCCGCCGCGCCCGAAGGAGAGCAAGCATGAAACTCGATGTGATCAAGCTCGACGCCAAGAAGGCGGGCTCGATCGATCTCGACGACGAGATCTTCGGGCTGGAGCCGCGCGCCGACATCCTGCATCGCGTGGTGCGCTGGCAGCGCGCCAAGGCACAGGCAGGCACCCATTCGGTGCTCGGCAAGTCCGACGTGAGCTATTCGACCAAGAAGATCTATCGCCAGAAAGGCACCGGCGGCGCCCGTCACGGTTCCCGCAAGGCGCCGATCTTCCGTCACGGCGGCACCTACAAGGGGCCGACGCCGCGCAGCCACGCCCATGACCTGCCGAAGAAGTTCCGGGCTCTTGGCCTCAAGCACGCGCTCTCGGCGAAGGCCGGCGCGGGCCAGCTCGTGATCCTCGACAGTCTCGACATGACGGAGGCCAAGACCAAGATCCTCGCCAAGGCGGCGAAGGAACTCGGCTGGAAGCGCGTCCTGATCATCGACGGCGCCGAGGTGAACGCGAACTTCGCCCGCGCGGCGGCGAACATAGAGGGCATCGACGTGCTGCCGTCGATGGGCGCGAACGTCTACGACATCCTGAAGCGCGACACGCTCGTGCTCACCAAGGCGGGTGTCGAGGCTCTGGAAGCCCGTCTCGGCAAAGGGGACCAGAAATGAGCGTGAAACCCGAACACTACGATGTCATCGTCAAGCCGGTGATCACCGAGAAGGCGACCATGGCCTCGGAAGCCGGCGCGGTCGTCTTCCAGGTGACGAAATCGGCGACGAAGCCCCAGATCAAGGAGGCGGTCGAGGCCGTCTTCGGCGTGAAGGTGAAGGCGGTCAATACCACCATCACCAAGGGCAAGACGAAGAAGTTCCGCGGCCGCCCCGGCGAGCGCAGCGACGTGAAGAAAGCCTACGTGACCCTCGAGGAGGGGAACACTATCGACGTGTCCTCCGGGCTCTGATAGAAGGCGCCGAATCTCGCGGCCCCGGATTCCGGGGCCGTGGCATTTTACTGAAACCGGGGACCTTCGGGGCCCTATACCCAGGGGACCTTCGGGGCCCTTCAACCTGAGGACCGACAGGTCCAGAGCAACGGAAGACAGAGAGCATGGCACTCAAGTCGTACAAGCCGACGACGCCTGGCCAGCGTGGGCTGGTTCTGATCGACCGTTCGGAGCTTTGGAAAGGTCGCCCGGTCAAGGCCCTCACCGAGGGCCTCATCAAGACCGGCGGCCGGAACAACACCGGACGCGTCACGATGTGGCACAAGGGTGGGGGCGCGAAGCGTCTCTACCGGATCGTGGATTTCAAGCGCCGCAAGTTCGACGTTTCGGCGACGGTCGAGCGGATCGAATACGATCCGAACCGGACCGCCTTCATCGCGCTGGTGAAGTACCAGGACGGCGAGCAGGCCTATATCCTCGCGCCGCAGCGCCTCGCCGTGGGCGACAATGTCGTCGCCGGCGCCAAGACCGACGTGAAGCCGGGCAACGCGATGCCGTTCTCGGGCATGCCGATCGGCACGATCGTCCACAACGTCGAGCTGAAGCCCGGCAAGGGCGGCCAACTGGCGCGCGCCGCCGGCACCTACGCGCAGTTCGTTGGCCGTGACGGCGGCTACGCGCAGATCCGCCTCTCGTCGGGCGAGCTTCGCATGGTCCGCCAGGAGTGTATGGCCACGGTGGGTGCGGTGTCGAACGCCGACCACTCGAACCAGAACCTCGGCAAGGCCGGCCGCAAGCGGCACATGGGCGTCCGCCCGACCGTCCGCGGTGTTGCCATGAACCCGATCGACCACCCGCACGGCGGCGGCGAAGGCCGCACCAGCGGTGGCCGCCACCCGGTCACCCCTTGGGGCAAGGGCACCAAGGGCAACAAGACCCGCAAGAACAAGGCGACCGACAAGTACATCGTTCGCTCGCGCCACGCGAAGAAAGGGCGGTAATCCATGTCGCGTTCTATCTGGAAAGGCCCCTTCGTCGACAGCTACCTTCTGAAGAAGGCGGAAAAGGCGCAGGCCTCGGGCAAGTCGGAAGTGATCAAGATCTGGTCGCGCCGCTCCACCATCCTGCCGCAGTTCGTCGGCCTCACCTTCGGCGTCTACAACGGCCAGAAGCACATCCCGGTGAACGTCACCGAGGAAATGATCGGCCAGAAGTTCGGTGAATACTCGCCGACGCGGACGTACTACGGTCACGCCGCCGACAAGAAAGCCAAGAGGAAGTAAGCCATGAGCAAGGAAAAGAATCCGCGCCGCGTGGCCGACAACGAAGCCTTCGCCAAGGCGAAGATGCTGCGCACCTCGCCGCAGAAGCTGAACCTCGTCGCGGCGCTGATCCGCGGCAAGAAGGTGGAAAAGGCGCTGGCCGACCTCACCTTCTCGAAGAAGCGCATCGCCGGTGACGTGAAGAAGTGCCTTCAGTCGGCCATCGCCAATGCCGAGAACAACCACGGTCTCGACGTGGACGCGCTCGTCGTGGCCGAAGCCTGGGTCGGCAAGAACATCACCCTGAAGCGCGGTCGTCCGCGGGCGCGTGGCCGGTTCGGCAAGATCATGAAACCCTTCAGCGAGCTGACCATCAAGGTACGGCAGGTGGAAGAAACCGTCGGGGAGCAGGCGTAATGGGACAGAAGGTCAACCCGATCGGGATGCGCCTGCAGGTCAACCGGACCTGGGACAGCCGCTGGTTCGCCGACAGCAAGGACTACGGCAACCTGCTTCTTGAAGACCTCAAGATGCGCGAGTTCATCCACGACTACGCCAAGCAGGCCGGGGTCTCGAAGGTCATCATCGAGCGTCCGCACAAGAAGTGCCGCGTGACGATCCATACCGCCCGCCCCGGTGTCATCATCGGCAAGAAGGGCGCGGACATCGAGACGCTCAGGAAGAAGCTGGCGAACTTCACCGCGTCGGAACTGCACCTCAACATCGTCGAGGTCAGGAAGCCGGAGCTTGACGCCGCGCTGGTGGCCGAGTCGATCGCCCAGCAGCTCGAGCGCCGGGTCTCGTTCCGCCGGGCGATGAAGCGCGCCGTGCAGAACGCCATGCGGATGGGTGCCCTCGGCATCCGGGTCAACGTCGCGGGCCGCCTCGGCGGTGCCGAGATCGCCCGGACCGAATGGTACCGCGAAGGCCGCGTGCCGCTGCACACGCTGCGCGCCGACATCGACTATGCGCTCGCCGAGGCCACGACACCTTACGGGATCATCGGCGTGAAGGTCTGGATCTTCAAGGGCGAGATCATGGAACACGACCCGCAGGCCCGCGACCGCAAGTCGGCCGAGGCCCAGGACGGTCCGGCGCCGCGCGGTCCGCGCCGCGATGATCGCCGCGACGACCGTCGCGACGCGCGCTAAGGAGTACGCAAGATGCTGCAACCGAAACGGACGAAGTTCCGCAAACAGCACAAGGGCCGCATCCACGGCGAGGCCAAGGGTGGCTTCAACCTCGACTTCGGCGGCTTCGGCCTGAAGGCGACCGAGCCCGAGCGCGTCACGGCGCGGCAGATCGAGGCGGCCCGCCGCGCGATCACCCGCCACATGAAACGCCAGGGCCGGGTCTGGATCCGCGTCTTCCCGGACGTGCCGGTGTCGTCGAAGCCGACCGAGGTGCGGATGGGCAAGGGTAAGGGCTCCGTCGACTACTGGGCGGCCAAGGTCAAGCCGGGCCGGATCATGTTCGAGATCGACGGCGTCAGCGAAGTCATCGCCCGCGAGGCGCTCCGCCTCGGCGCGATGAAGCTTCCCGTCACGACCCGCATCGTGATGCGCGAGGACTGGTAGGTCCGACCGGGGGAAACCTCGCTTTTTCCTGGAAGGCGCGCCCCATCGGCGCGCCTTTTCCTTTGGCGCGGCGATGCGTGCCGGTGCCCTCCGGCCGTCGGCCGGAGAGAAACGCAACAAAAACGTAACAGAATTGTAACGCCCCGATTGCGGGGGGCGCGTTTCATTGATTAGATCGCACCGGGACAGTTCCATGAAACTGTCACACGATAACAATAGGACGAAATCGTCACGCACCGGGCCCTGTGCCCTAGGGAGATGGAAATGACAAAGACGACGACCACCGCCGGGCTAATGTTTGCGGCACTGCTCGCGTCCACCAGCATGGTGAGCGCGCAGTCGCTGGCAGAGATCGAGGCCGCCGCGAAGGCGGAGGGGATGCTCACAACGATCGCGCTGCCGCACAGCTGGTGCGGGTATGGCGACGTGATTGCCGGGTTCAAGGCGAAATACCCGGAGATCCAGGTCAACGAACTCAACCCCGACGCCGGCTCGGCCGACGAGGTCGAGGCGGTCAAGGCCAACAAGGACAACAAGGGCCCGCAGGCGCCGGACGTCGTGGACGTGGGCCTTGCCTTCGGTCCCTCGATGAAGGCGGAAGGGCTGCTCCAGCCCTATAAGGTCTCCACCTGGGACGAGATTCCCGACAGCATCAAGGATGCCGATGGCCACTGGTACGGTGACTACTACGGCGTCATGTCCTTCATCGTGAACAAGGACCTCGTGGCCAATACCCCCACCGACTGGGCGGATCTCACGAAGCCGGAGTATGCGGCGCAGGTGGCGCTCGCGGGCGATCCGCGCGCCTCGAACCAGGCGATTCTCGGCGTCCTCGCGGCGGGCCTGTCGAAGGGCGCCAAGGCCGGCGAAGAGGCTGGCAAGGCCGGTCTCGACTTCTTCGCAGAGGTGAACAAGGCAGGGAACTTCGTCCCGGTCATCGCCAAGGCGGGCACGATCGCCCAGGGCGCGACCCCGATCGCCATCGCCTGGGACTACAACGCGCTCGCCTGGGCGGATGAGCTCGCCGGCAACCCGCCGGTGGAGGTTGTGGTGCCGAAGAGCGGCGTGCTCGCCGGTGTCTACGTCCAGGGCATCTCGGCCTACGCGCCGCACCCGAACGCCGCGAAGCTCTGGATGGAATACCTCTACAGCGATGAAGGGCAGAACCTCTGGCTCAAGGGCTACTGCCACCCGGCACGGTTCAACGCGATGGCCGCGGCGGGCAAGCTCGACGCCGACGCCATGGCGAAACTGCCGCCGGCGGAATCCTACGAGGCCGCCTACTTCCCGACGCTGGAAGAGGTGGATGCCAACAAGGCCGCGGTCACCGGCGGCTGGGATGCGGTCGTGGGCGCAAACGTCCAGTAACCGCACCCGATGCGAACACCGCCCCGGCCCGATCCGATCAGGCCGGGGCGCCAACGAGAACAAGACCACTCCAACGGGACGGACCTTGCATGCCTGCGCCTTCCGCCACGCCAAGGCGGCATTTGCCGTTGACCTGGCTGGGCCTGATGCCCTTCGTCATCTTCGTCACGCTGTTCCTGGTCCTGCCGACGATGCATATCGTGATCGGTGCGTTCCAGGATCGCTCCGGTGCGTTCACGCTGCAGAACCTCCGCGACCTGAACACCGGCACGATTCCGTCGAGCTACTGGATATCGGTTAAGATCTCCGTCGCCTCGGCCGCGCTCGGCTGCCTTATCGGCTTCGGCATGGCGGCGGCGGTGGTGTTCGGCGCGGTGCCGCGCTGGGTCAAGTCGCCACTGATGACGTTCTCCGGCGTCGCCTCGAACTTCGCGGGCGTTCCGCTTGCCTTCGCCTTCCTCGCGACCTTCGGGCCGGTGGGCCTCGTGACGGTCTTCCTGCGCAACAATTTCGGGATCGTGCTGAGCCGGGACCTTGGCTTCAACATCCTTTCGTTCTGGGGCCTGACGGTCACCTACCTCTTCTTCCAGATCCCGCTGATGATCCTGATCATCACGCCCGCGCTGGAGGGCCTTCGCCGCGAATGGCGCGAGGCGGCCGAGGTGCTCGGCGCCTCCACGGCGCAATACTGGCGGATGGTCGCCTTGCCGATCCTGTTCCCGTCCCTCCTGGGCACGTTTGCCCTCCTTTTCGCCAACGCCTTCGGGGCGGTGGCCACCGCGATCGCGCTGACCGGATCGGCGCTCAACATCGTGCCGATCCAGCTTTTCGCGCAGATCAGGGGTGACGTGCTCGGCAATCCGAACCTCGGTTATGCCATGGCCTTCGGCATGATCGTCATCACCGCCATCGCCAACGTGCTCTACATCTGGCTGCGGATACGCGCGGAACGGTGGCTGAAATGAGCCTCTATGCCCGCCTCACCGGTTGGATCGTCCTCCTGTTCGGCCTTGGCTATTTCTTCATTCCGCTCCTCGGCCTGACCGAGTTCTCGCTCAAGGCGCGCCGCGGGGTCTACAGCCTTGACGCCTATGCCAAGATCATCGGCGATACCGAGTTCCAGGCGACCTTCAGCTATTCGGTGGTCATGGCGCTGGTGACGATTGCCTTCGGCATCCTCATCGTCGTGCCGACCGCCTTCTGGGTCCGGCTGAAGATGCCTTGGGCGCGCCCCTATGTGGAGTTCCTGACGCTCCTGCCGCTGGTGATCCCCGCCATCGTCATCGTCTTCGGCTACATCCGGCTCTACAACACGTCGAGCTGGCTGCCGCTGACCGGCACGGTGACGGGTACGAACCTGCTCCTGGCGTTCGGTTATACGGTCCTGGCGCTGCCCTACATGTACCGGGCGGTCGATACCGGCCTGCGGACCATCGACGTCGCCACCTTGACCGAGGCGGCGCAGAGCCTCGGTGCCGGCTGGGCGACCATCCTGACCAGGGTGATCCTGCCCAACGTGCTGCCCGCCGTGCTGTCCGGCGCCTTCCTGACCTTCGCCATCGTCATCGGGGAATTCACGCTCGCGGCCCTGCTCGACCGCCCGGCCTTCGGGCCCTACCTGCAACGGATCGGCGCAAACAAGCCCTACGAGCCCTTCGCGCTCTCGGTGATCGCCTTCGCGATCACCTGGGCCTGCATGGGCCTGATCCAGCTTGTCACCCGGTTTTCCAAACACATGAAGGCTGAGTCCTGATGCCGTATCTCGAGATTGCCCGCCTGGAAAAGTCCTTCGGCGCGAACCGCGTCGTGACGGACTTCAACCTCGGGGTCGAACAGGGGGAGTTCATCTCGCTCCTCGGCCCCTCGGGCTGCGGCAAGACCACCGTCCTGCGCATGGTCGCGGGGTTCGAGCGGCCGTCGTCCGGTGCAATCCGCATCGGCAGCGAGGACGTGGTCGGCAAGCGTCCGAACCAGCGCAACATCGGCATGGTGTTCCAGGCCTACGCGCTCTTCCCCAACCTCACGGTGGCGGAGAATGTCGGCTTCGGGCTGAAGATCAAGGGCGCGCGGCGCGACGAGATCACCGCCCGCGTGGCCGAGATGCTGGCGCTGATCGGCCTCCCCGACCTCGGGGCGCGCTACCCGTTCCAGTTGTCGGGCGGGCAGCAGCAGCGCGTGGCACTGGCCCGCGCGCTGGCGCCGAAGCCCCGCGTGCTGCTCCTCGACGAACCCCTGTCGGCGCTCGACGCCAAGGTGCGGGTGTCGCTGCGGAACGAAATCCGCGCGATCCAGCGCGATCTTGGCATCACCACGATCTTCGTGACCCACGACCAGGAGGAAGCGCTGTCGATCTCTGACCGAATCGTGGTGATGAACGCCGGGATCGCCGACCAGGTCGGCACGCCCTTCGAGATCTACAACCGCCCCACCACGCGCTTTGTCGCGAACTTCGTGGGCCAGTTGAACCTCTTCAAGGCCGACGACGCGGGCCGCATCGGCGGCGTGGCGGTGGGGCAGGGGGACTTCGCCGCCCGGCCCGAAGCCGTGCATCTCGGCCGCGAGGCGGAGTCCGACATCGTCCTTCCGGCCACGGTCGAGGAGGTGCATTTCCTCGGCTCCGTCATTCGCGTGACCGCCGCCGCCGCCGGCGCGCGCATCGCGCTCGACACCTTCAACCGGCCCGACATGCCGCCACCGGCCGTCGGCAGCGCGGTGGAGCTGAGCCTCTCGTCGCGCGACCTCATTCCGCTGAAGTAGGGCGGCCGGCAGAGGACCTGCACGGCGTCAGCCAAACTTCCGCTTGCCCCCCGGCCCCGCCTCCACTATAGGGACGCATCCTGCGATTCCGGGCTCCCCGGATTCGGGGGTCCATCATTGACTCCACCGGGCAAAGGGTCACCCAGCACAGGGCCTTCCGGTGATGTGAGAGAAGGAAGACGGCGAGATGAACGCCACCGAACTGAAAGCGAAGACGCCCGACCAGCTCCGCGACGAGCTGGTGGCGCTCAAGAAGGAGGCGTTCAACCTCCGCTTCCAGCAGGCCACCGGCCAGCTCGAGAACACCGCCCGCATGCGCGCCGTCCGCCGCGACGTCGCCCGCATAAAGACGGTGCTGAACGCCAAAGCCGCAGAAGCCGCGAAGTAAGAGGACCGACCCATGCCCAAACGTATCCTGCAAGGCGTCGTCACCTCGGACAAGAACGCCCAGACGATCACCGTCCTGGTCGAACGCCGCTTCAAGCATCCGCTGCTGCAAAAGACGGTGCGGAAGTCGAAGAAATACCGCGCCCATGACGCGGAGAACAAGTTCAAGGTCGGCGACACCGTCCGCATCGAGGAATGCGCGCCGATCTCGAAGACGAAGCGTTGGACGGTCGTGACGGAGGCCTGAGGGCCTGACCCCACACCATCCTTCAAACGAAACCCTGGGCCTCGTGCCCATAGGTCGGGAGAAACCAAATGATCCAGATGCAGACCAATCTGGATGTCGCTGACAACTCCGGCGCGCGCCGGGTTCAGTGCATCAAGGTCCTGGGAGGTTCCCACCGCCGCTACGCCAGCGTCGGCGACATCATCGTGGTGTCGGTCAAGGAAGCCATCCCGCGCGGCCGCGTGAAGAAGGGCGACGTCCGCAAGGCCGTCGTCGTGCGCACCGCCAAGGAAGTTCGCCGCGAAGATGGTACGTCCATCCGCTTCGACCGCAACGCCGCCGTCATCCTGAATAACCAGGGCGAACCGGTCGGCACCCGCATCTTCGGGCCGGTGGTGCGCGAGCTTCGCGCGAAGAACTTCATGAAGATCATCTCGCTGGCGCCGGAGGTGCTGTGATGGCTGCGAAACTCCGTAAAGGCGACAAGGTCGTCGTCCTTGCCGGCAAGGACAAGGGCAAGAAGGGCGAGATCACCTCGGTCGATCCGAAGGCCAACAAGGCCGTGGTCGAAGGCGTGAACATCGCGATCCGCCACCAGCGCCAGACCCAGACGAACCAGGGCGGCCGCCAGCCGAAGGCGATGCCGGTCGACCTGTCGAACCTGGCCGCGCTGGATAAGAACGGCAAGGCGACCCGCGTCGGCTTCCGCATGGAAGGCGAAAAGAAGGTCCGCTTCGCCAAGACCACCGGGGAGGCGCTCTGATGCTCGACGCTCAAACCTACACCCCGCGCCTGAAGGCGCTCTACGTCTCGACGATCCGCGCCGCGCTCAAGGAAGAGTTCGGCCTGAAGAACGAGATGCAGATCCCGAAGCTCGAGAAGATCGTTCTCAACATGGGCGTCGGCGAAGCCGTCAAGGACACCAAGAAGGTCAAGCAGGCCGCCGAGGAGCTGACGCTCATCGCCGGTCAGAAGGCCGTCGTCACCAAGGCCAAGAAGTCGATCGCCGGCTTCCGCGTCCGTGAAGAGATGCCGCTTGGCTGCAAGGTCACGCTCCGCGGCGACCGGATGTTCGAATTCCTCGACCGCCTGATCAACGTCGCCATGCCCCGCATCCGCGACTTCCGCGGCGTGAAGGGCACATCGTTCGACGGCCGCGGCAACTATGCGATGGGCCTGAAGGAACACATCGTGTTCCCCGAAATCGACTTCGACAAGGTCGACGAGGTTCTCGGGATGGACATCATCATCTGCACCACCGCGACCAACGACGCGGAAGCGAAGGCGCTGTTGAAGCATTTCAACATGCCCTTCACCAGCTGATCGCGGAGGACGAACGAATGGCAAAGAAATCCATGGTGAACCGCGAAACGAAGCGCGCCAAGCTGGTCAAGCAGTATGCGACCAGGCGCGCGGCGCTGAAAGCGGTGATCGAGGACCAGTCGAAACCGATGGAAGAGCGGTTCAAGGCCTCGATGAAACTGGCGAAGCTGCCCCGCAACTCCTCGGCCACGCGGATTCACAACCGCTGCCAGCTGACGGGCCGTCCGCACGCCTACTATCGCAAGCTCAAGCTCAGCCGGATCATGCTGCGCGATCTCGCCTCGATGGGCCAGATCCCGGGCATGGTCAAGTCGAGCTGGTAAGGAGGACCGAGGTATGTCGATGAACGATCCTCTTGGCGATATGCTGACCCGCATCCGCAACGCGCAGATGCGTGGCAAATCCACCGTCCGCACGCCGGCTTCCAAGCTGCGCGCCTGGGTGCTCGACGTCCTGAAGGACGAAGGCTACATCCGCGGCTACGAGAAGGTTTCGGCGGCCGGTGGCCAGCCGGAGCTGGAAATCAGCCTGAAGTACTTCGAGGGCACGCCGGTGATCCGCGAGATCAAGCGCGTCTCGACGCCAGGCCGCCGCGTCTATGCCGGCGTCAAGGACATCCCCTCGGTCCGCCAGGGCCTCGGGGTCTCCATCGTGTCCACGCCCAAGGGCGTGATGTCGGACGCAGCCGCACGCACCGCCAATGTCGGCGGCGAAGTGCTCTGCACCGTGTTCTGAGGAGGGGTCTATGTCTCGTATCGGCAAGAAACCCGTTCCCGTCCCGGCTGGCGTCACCGCCAATGTCTCGGGCCAGACCGTCGAAGTGAAGGGCCCCAAGGGGACCCTCGTCTTCACGGCCACCGACGATGTGACGATCACGCTCGCCGACGGCAGCGTCTCTGTCGCGCCGCGCGGCACCTCGAAGCGCGCGCGCCAGCAGTGGGGCATGTCGCGGTCCATGATCGAGAACCTCGTCACCGGCGTGACCAAGGGCTTCAAGAAAGAGCTTGAAATCCAGGGCGTCGGCTACCGCGCGGCGATTCAGGGCAACGTCCTGAAGCTGTCGCTCGGCTACAGCCACGAGGTGAACTTCGACGTGCCAAAGGGTGTGACCGTCACGACCCCGAAGCAGACCGAGATCGTTGTGGAAGGGATCGACCCGCAGCTCGTCGGCCAGGTCGCGGCCAACATCCGCGAATGGCGCGGCCCCGAGCCCTACAAGGGCAAGGGCATCCGCTACAAGGGCGAGTTCATCTTCCGCAAGGAAGGCAAGAAGAAGTAAGGACGACAGAGATGGCAAACAGCAAACGGGATCTGTTCCTCAAGCGCCGCCTGCGCGTCCGGAACAAGCTTCGCAAGATGGCCGACGGGCGGGCGCGCCTCTCGGTCCACCGTTCGTCGAAGAACATCAGCGTGCAGCTGATCGACGACGTGAAGGGCGTGACGCTCGCCGCGGCCTCCAGCCTCGAAAAGGATCTGGGGATCGTCGGCAAGAACAACGTCGAGGCGGCCAAGAAGGTCGGCGCGGCGATCGCCGAGCGCGCCAGGAAGGCCGGGGTCGAGGCGTGCTACTTCGACCGTGGCGGCTTCCTCTTCCACGGCAAGATCAAGGCGCTTGCCGACGCGGCCCGCGAAGGCGGGCTGAAGTTCTGACGAATGCGGGTGGCGCCCCGTGACGGGTGCGCCACCCCGATGATCCGGGCCCCGGACCTGATCCGGGGCACCAGGATCGGCCGAAACGGTGCGGGGTCCCGCGCCATCATGCAAGGAATGCCGAATGGCAGAACGTGAACACCGCCGGGAAGGCCGCGACCGCCGCGAAGACCGGCGCGAGCGCGAGGAAACCCCGGAATTCGCCGATCGTCTCGTGGCGATCAACCGTGTGTCGAAGACGGTGAAGGGCGGCAAGCGCTTCGGCTTCGCCGCGCTCGTGGTGGTCGGCGACCAGCGCGGCCGCGTCGGCTTCGGCAAGGGCAAGGCCAAGGAAGTGCCGGAAGCGATCCGCAAGGCGACCGAGCAGGCGAAACGCAGCCTCGTGCGCGTCCCGCTGCGCGACGGCCGCACCCTGCACCACGACATCGAGGGCCGCCATGGCGCGGGCCGCGTCGTGATGCGCACCGCCGTTGCGGGGACCGGGATCATCGCCGGCGGCCCGATGCGCGCCGTGTTCGAGATGCTGGGCGTCCAGGACGTGGTGGCGAAGTCGATGGGATCGCAGAACCCCTACAACATGATCCGCGCCACGATGGACGGGTTGAAGCAGGAGGCGAGCCCCCGCCAGGTCGCGCAGCGCCGCGGCAAGAAGGTGGCCGATATCCTGAAGAAGCCCGAAGTGGCCGAAGCCGCGGAGGCCTGAGAGACATGGCGAAGAAAACCATCGTCGTGAAGCAGATCGCTTCGCCCGCCCGCCGGCCCGCCGTCCAGACGGCGACGCTCAAAGGGCTCGGC
The DNA here is from genome assembly GCF_008933605.1 of Albidovulum sp. GTDB lineage: Bacteria > Pseudomonadota > Alphaproteobacteria > Rhodobacterales > Rhodobacteraceae > Albidovulum. The sequence continues at coordinate 3,665 of NZ_WBUS01000009.1, read as the reverse complement.
CTCGGCAAGATCAACCGCACACGCGAACTCGAGGACACGCCCTCGGTCCGCGGCATGGTCAACAAGATCCCGCATCTCGTGACCATCGTCGAAGAGCGCGGCTGAGTTCAAAGCATAAGATACAATACAAGACTGCAGACGCCCTGGGGAAACTGGGGCGTTCTCAACTTTTCCGCCGCGATTACTGTTCCTGCGAGATCTCGAAGACTTGAAATTCCGTGATCGTCATCCGATGTGGGAGTCACGGAGCAACTCGGGGGGGGGGAGCAATGAATATTGGCAAGACATTTTTGGCGTCAGTTGCTGTCATCGGCGCGATTGCTGGTAGCGCAAGTGCTGGTGTATGTGACTATCGGCTCAGCCACTTGGTCAATCCCCCAGCTGCCGCCACTGTAATCGGCGCCGGAGGAGGCGCGGCAGCAACTGGAGCGCTGTTCCATGCTGCGGGTTTATACATCATCACCCATTCCACTTCAGGCGCGGCGATGATCGGATCAACTGCCGCAGGCGCATCCGCTGCCGGAACGGTTGGAATCATAGGCGGAACGGCTGGCATAGCCGGAACAGCCGCCTCTATCGTTAGCGCGCCCGTAACCATCGTCGCAGGTGCGGTGGCGGCGGTCGGTGTCAGCGCTGTCGAAGGCGGATGCTATTTTGCCGATGAGCGGATCACGGACTTTGGTCAGGTTCTCGCATTGCTCGAGAAGTTGAACGAGAAGGCTGACAAGAAGCACTTCGCGTTGGTCAGAACGGCCGATGCCCCCGCTTATATTTTGATCGACTATGACGGTGGCGGCCTTAGCCGATTTAAGGCGGCAAACCTCTACATCGTCAACGGAGAGTTGATGCACCGCGATTGGTTCTTCAATACAAGCCTCGGGTACATTGTGACGGGTGTCGTAGAAAGATCAGGTGAGTGAGCACGCGCCCATGCCCGTGATCTGATCGCGGCCTGGCTGGACGATTACAACACGCAACGCCCACATTCGGCCCTTGGATACCAGACCCCCGCCGGGTTCGCGCGGAACCTGACCACCGCAATTGCCCGACACGCTGCGCGAGATGAGAGCTCCGCGCGTCGGGCAATTGCTCAACCCGCGCCATTTGGCGTAAACATCAACCGGGCTCCGGTCGCGGCTGGATGAAAGACCAGTGGCAGGTCAGACGCTCAAGGGTCTCGGCAAGATCAACCGCCCCCGCGAGCTCGAGGACACGCCCTCGGTCCGCGGCATGGTCAACAAGATCCCGCATCTCGTGACCATCGTCGAAGAGCGCGGCTGATCTCACGGGCCGCCGTCGCCCCGGACCCGCGCCTGGGCCTCACCCTCCGAACGCCCCGTCCGCAAGGCGGGGCGTTCCGCATTGGCGGACCTCCGGCCATGGATTGCCAGCCGCTTTCACCCCGTTGATGCCGGGAACCGGGCGACATAGGCTCGCCCGCGAGCGGGGCGGGGGTGAGCGGGTGTGACGATGCGGAGTCTCCATCTGGCGGCCCTTCTGGGGGGCGTCGCAGTCGGCATGACGCTCTGGGCCTGGGGGCAGCCGCTCATCTCCACCAGCGGGCAGGTCCGGCTCTGGGTGAATTCCGTCTGGTCGAACGAGAACTCCCAGCAGATCGCCGACTGGTACACGCTGTCGCATGTGATCCACGGCCTTCTGATCGCGGTTGCCGGGCGCCTTCTGGGGCGCTGGCTCCCGTTCGCCCTCGCCTATGCGATCGCCATCGCGACTGGCGTCGCATGGGAGATCGTGGAGCACACGGACTGGGTGCTCGACCGGTTCCGCGGTCAGACGATCTACCAGGGCTACATCGGTGACACGGTGCTCAACGCGGTCAGCGACTATCTCTTCATGCTCGCAGGCTTTGCCGCGGGCGTTTGGCTCGGCGCCGGCAGGAGCGTGATCCTGATCCTTGCCCTCGAGGCGCTCTCCGCCCTGGTCGCGCGCGACAGTCTCATCCTTACGACCATCCGCGTGGTGCATCCGATCCCCGCGCTCACCGCCTGGCAGGACGCGACGAACCCGCGAAACACCTCCGGGGCCGAGGCGCCGCGCCCATGAACCCCGGCCCGCCGGCGCGGTGCACGCCGGCCGAGGACCCGGGAGCGATTTGGATTACAGTCTTGGGTGTGATTCCCCCGACGCGTGGAGACCTCCGCTTGCCCGACCTGGACATCGCAACCCTCGTGCGCGAATTCGTGACGCTCTTCGTGGTGATCGACCCGGTCGGCACTCTGCCGGTATTCTATTTCGCCACCCGGGGCGTGCCGGCGGCGCTGCACTGGCGGTTCGCCCTTCGCGGCGTTCTTGTCGCGGGCGCGGTGCTGTTCTTCTTCCTCGTGGCGGGGCAGATCTTGCTGGAGGGGGTCGGGCTCAGGCTCGGGTCATTCCAGATCGCCGGCGGGATCATCCTGTTCCTCTTCGCGCTCACCATGATCTTCGGCGACGCGAAGCCCTCGCGCGAGATCGAGGAGGCAGAGCGCGACCACATGGCAGGTGCAGTCTTTCCCCTCGCCATGCCCTCGATTGCCTCGCCCGGCGCAATGCTGGCGGTCGTGATCCTGACCGACAACCACCGCAACACGGTTTCGGAGCAGATGGTGACGGCGGCGCTTCTCGTGCTCGTCCTTGCCATCACCTTCCTGATCCTGCTGCTGGCTCGCCCCCTGAAGGGGATCATCGGCAACACCGGGGCGAACGTCGTCAGCCGGGTCATGGGGATCGTTCTTGCCACGGTCGCGGTCGATTCCATCCTGAGCGGCTTCGAGGCGCTCGGTGTCATGGCGCTGCCGGACGCAGGCATCTGACCGGCTGGACGCGCCGTGGGGCTCCCGCGATCCGATCCCGGAGAACACGACCAAATATCATGTCGCTTTTTCCCTTCGGGTGGTGTGCAATTCCGTTGCGTGCCCGCAAGGGCACGGCGACAGGAGGAGGAACGAATGTCCAGCCCGTATGTGGGAGGATGCGAACATCATCGTGTGCGCGCCTCTGCCGAACCCATCGACAACCACGAATGCCACTGCAACGTCTGCAAGAAGGTCACCGGCCAGCACACGACCCATGTGGCCTTCTTCAATCACGGTGACGTGAAGACCGAAAACGAGGCCGCGATGAAGCGCGTGCCCTTCAATGCCGACAACCCGAACGGACCCCTGGAGATCTGCCTCTGCGAGAAATGCGGGGCCGTGCTGATGCTCGACGACAAGCAGCAGCGCATCCGCGTGGCGGTCCCGAACGTCATGGGCTACGACGATGCCGCCTTCCCCAAGGCCACCTACCACGCCTTCTGGGACACGACGAAGGGCTACCCGAAGCCCACTGACGGCCGCCCGGTCTACGAAGGGTTGCAGCCCTCGTTCGTCTGGCCGAAAGGGGCATGATGTCCGGCCTTGCATCCGCCGCATCCCCATGCGCCGGACGCAAGGCGGGCCTGTCGAAACGGGGCTGGTTGCGCCCCCATGCGTCGATTATCTCCTCGGGCAACAGGAACCTTGCTTGAGGGACGAAAGATGCTTGCAGTACAACGCCATACCGGCCTGTTCAGCGCACTCGCCCGCGCAGTCTTCAGCCTCGGCCGCGCCTTTTCGGCGGCCTTGCCCGCCGAACCGGCCCCGTACTGGACCGACTACCTGCGCGCCACGGATCGCCGGAAGCACTGAGGG
>NZ_WBUS01000169.1 GCF_008933605.1 Albidovulum sp. | reverse complement strand
GGGCACTATGGCGGGGCAGGAACGGCGGATGCAACCGGGGATGGCGATGCGGCTTGAGGATTTCGCCGGGCGCTGGCGGATCGAGCGCCTGATCGACGACCGGCTCGGTGGCGTGGCCGGGCACTTCAGCGGTGTGGCCGAGTTCCGCCCGACGGCGGCGGGTCTCGCCTACCGCGAGGAGGGACAGCTCAGGCTCGGCACCGGTCCCGAGGTGCTGGCGGTCCGGGACTATCTCTGGCGCGAGGAGGCGGGGCGGATCGTCGTCGAGCATGGCGACGGGCGGCCGTTCCACGCCTTTGACCCCGCCGCGCCCGAGGCCAGGCACTGGTGCGACCCCGACGATTACCGTGTACGCTACGACTTCGCGCGCTGGCCGGAGTGGCAGGCGGAATGGAGGGTGCGGGGGCCGCGGAAGGACTACACGATGCGGTCAACCTACCGCCGCGCTTGACCGGCGCGCGCCACGGGCCGAGCATGAATCGACGAGTCAGGGGGAGCCGAACATGACCGAGACAGTGGCCGGGCGCGAGGTGATCGTGCATTTTGACGGCACGCGCTGCATCCATTCGCGCAACTGCGTCCTGCGTCACCCCGAGGTCTTCGTGCCGAACGTCAAGGGCGCGTGGATTCGCCCCGATGCCGCCCCGGCCGACGAGGTGATCCGCATCGGCCAGCTCTGCCCCTCGGGCGCGATCCGGGTGGAGCGGGTGGGTGGCGGGGGGGTCGCAAGCTCGAACCTGCCGCCGGCGGTCAACATGGTCCATGTCCGCGAGAACGGCCCCCTGGCCTTCGAGGCCGACCTGCGGCTGCGCGGCGAACCCCACGACAGCGTGCGGGCCACGCTCTGCCGCTGCGGCCTGTCGAAGAACAAGCCCTATTGCGACAATTCCCATGTCGCGGCCGGGTTCACCGCGACGGGCGAGCCCGCCGCGCGGGAGACCCCGCCCCTTGAGGCGCGCGATGGCCCGGTCGACCTCCAGCCGCAGCCGAACGGGCCGTTGAAGGTGGTGGGCAATCTCGAGATCGTGTCGGGCACGGGGCGCACCGTGAACCGGACCCGGCAGGTGTTCTTCTGCCGCTGCGGGCAGTCGAAGAACAAGCCATATTGTGACGGCAGCCACAAGGCCGCGGGGTTCGTGGCCGACTGACCCCGGTCAGGCCGCGCCGGTCAGCCGCGGATCGAAGGGATAGGTCGTCAGGTTCTCGCAGCCCGTCGCCGTCACCAGCACCTGGTCCTCGATCTTGATGGAGAAATCGCCGCCCTCGGGGCTGACGAGCGCCTCGGTGCAGATCACCATGCCTTCCTCGATGACATGGTCGAAGGCGCCCTCGGCCCAGGCGTCGGGGTAGGGGACATAGGGCCACTCGTCGCAAAGCCCGACGCCGTGCATCTTGCAGGAATATTTCTGCGCCCAGTACTGGTCCTCCAGCCGGTGTCCCCCGAACACCAGTTCGCGGATCGACACCCCGGGCCTGAGCCGGGCCTGATGGTCGCGGATGTGGTCGAGCGCATGGTTCATCGCCGAGACCATCGCGTTGGTGGGCCGGGCGTCGCCCACCCACCAGGTGCGCGAGATGTCGATGCAGATTCCGTAGGAGCCGATCAGGTCGGTGTCGAAGGCGACGATCTCGTTCGGCTGGACAATCCGCGGCCCGCATTCCTGGAACCACGGATTGGTCCGCGGCCCGGAGGCCAGAAGCCGTGTCTCGATCCACTCGCCGCCGCGCCGAATGTTGCCTTTGTGCAATTCCGACCAGATATCGTCCTCGCTGACACCGCCTTTCGGTACGTTTTCTCTGGTGAACGCTTCCATCTCGGCGATCGCCGCCTCGCAGGCATGATGGGCGCAGCGCATGGCGAGAATTTCGTCCTTGCCCTTGATCGCGCGAGTTCGCTCGGTCAGTTCCTCCCCTTCCATCACCTCGAAGCCCGCGCGCTCCAGTGCCCTGAGCCCGTGGATCTGGATCTTGTCGACGCCAAGGCGGCGGTTGGCGCCGGCATGGGCCCGCATCACCTCTTCCACCTGCCCGGCGAATGAGGCGGCGTCGGCCTCGCCCCGGTCGCCCGAGACGGCGTAGAAGAAGGACGCACCCGCGCGGATTTCCTTCACCAGCGGGTTGAAGGAGACGAGGAACGGCGCGTTCTTGTATTCCCAGATCACCATATGCCCGTCGGCGCACAGAAGGCAGGCGCGGAACGGGTTGTGCGCGTTCCAGAGCTGCATGTTGGTGGTGTCGGTGGCGTAGCGGATGTTCAGCGGATCGAACAGCAGGAGCCCGCCCCAGCCACGCGCGACGATCGCGTCGGTGAGCCTGCGCCAGCGGAACTCGCGCATCGCGGCGAGGTCGGGGGGCGTCAGCCCGGCCGCGGCCCATTCGCGGAAGGCAAGCTGGGTCGGCCCGATCTCCACCCGGTCGTTGTCGTTGGGGCTGCCGTCGGGCAGACGGTCACCCCTCGTCGGGTCGATCTTGCGACGGTCGCGGTAATGGTCGGTCATGCCGGGGCTCCTCCCTCGTCGGGCGAGCATCGGACAGCGGGCGCCGGGCGGTCCCCTCCGAATGCGACGCAAGTCGCGTCCGTTTCCGCCGTTGACGGCCGCAATCGGCCTGTTACGGGAAGCCCATGGACCCGATCCTGCAGACATCGCTCCCCTTCGCGCCCTGGATCGAGCCTTCGGCGGCGCGCCTGCCGGGCATCCGGCCGGTCGCGCCGCGCGACTGGCTTCTCGCCGACGAAGCCTTCGCGGGCCAGATGGCCCTGCGCGACCGGCTGATCGCCGAGCGTGCGGGCACGGTGCTTGCGCTCGATCCCTCCGCGCGGCCGGCGGCGGAGGAACTGGTGGAGGTCGTGGCCGCTCAGGTTACGGCCACCCCCGGCTACCGGCGCTCCGGCACGATCACCCGGCCTGACGGCGTCTCGGTCGCGCTCGACGGCGACCACCCGATGGCGGTTGCGGGCCGGCTCGCGCAGGAGGATTTCTGCGTCCTGGAACGACGCGGGGAAGAACACGTGCTGACCGCCGCCGTGCTCTGCTTCCCGGCAAGCTGGACGCTGGCGGAGAAGGCCGGCCGGCCGCTCCTGGGCATTCACGAGCCGGTCGAAAGCTACGATGCGGACATCGCAAGGCGGGTGCAGCGGCTTTTCGACGCGATCCGGCCGGGCCAGGTGCTGATGCGGGCGAACGCGCTTCTCTACGCCGATGCCGAGCTCCACCAGCCGCGCCACGCCGGCGCGCGCCGGCCACGGCCTGCGGCGGGCGCGCCAGCGTACATGAGGTCGGAGCGACAGTGCCTCGTGCGGCTGCCGCGAACGGGTGCCGTGGTCTTCTCGATCCACACCTTCGTGCTGCGCTATGAGGACCTGACGGCGGACCAGCGCGAGGGCTGGGAGCGGCAGGGCGCCGGCGGCTGACCCTCTCAGAGGTCGAGAAGGCGCAGGAGCCTGTTGCGCGCGTCGGGGCGCTTGGCGAGATCGACGACGCTCGGCACCTCGTTCGCGCGCATCGTCGCCTCGATCCAGTCCGTGGTGCGCCGATCCGTTCCGGCCGCCATGGCGCCGAGGAGAGCCGGCGTCGCCGTCATGCCCGCAGGCCCGATCTGGATGGAACTCATGACAGCCCCCGCCGAATTTGCCGTTGCCCGAAGCTAGACCCCGATTCGGGCGGGAATTCGCCCGAACGGGCACGGTTTGCGGGCGGCGCGTCGGCCCGCGAAAGAAGAAGGGCGCCCGAAGGCGCCCCTTTCTGTCAGCAGCTGTAGTACATCTGGTATTCGATCGGGTGGGGCGTGTGTTCGTAGGCGTAGACCTCTTCCCACTTCAGCGCCACGTAGCCGTCGATCTGGTCGCGGGTGAAGACGTCCCCGGCGAGCAGGAAGTCGTGATCCTTCTCCAGTTCCTCCAGCGCCTCGCGCAGGGAGCCGCAGACGGTCGGGATCTCGGCCAGTTCCTCGGGCGGAAGGTCGTAGAGGTCCTTGTCCGACGCGGGGCCCGGGTCGATCTTGTTCCGGATCCCGTCGAGGCCGGCCATCAGGAGGGCCGCGAAGCAGAGATAGGGGTTGGCCGATGGATCGGGGAAACGGGCCTCGACGCGCTTGGCTTTCGGGCTCTCGGTCCACGGGATACGCACGGCGCCGGAGCGGTTGCGGGCGGAATAGGCGCGCAGCACGGGCGCCTCGAAGCCCGGGATCAGCCGCTTGTAGGAGTTGGTGCCGGGGTTGGTGAAGGCGTTGAGCGCCTTGGCATGCTTCAGGATGCCGCCGATGAACCACAGCGCCTCCTGGCTGAGGTCGGCATACTTGTCGCCGGCGAACAAGGGCTTGCCGTCCTTCCAGATCGACATGTTGACGTGCATGCCCGAGCCGTTGTCACCCTTCATCGGTTTCGGCATGAAGGTCACGGTCTTGCCGTAGGCGGCCGCCACGTTGTGGATGACGTATTTGTACTTCAGGATGTTGTCGGCCTGTTCGGTCAGCCCGCCGAAGATGAGCCCGAGCTCGTGCTGGCAGGTCGCGACCTCGTGGTGGTGCTTGTCGACCTTCAGCCCCATGCGCTTCATGGTCGAGAGCATCTCCGAGCGGATGTCCTGGCCCTCGTCGGCCGGGTTCACCGGGAAGTAGCCCCCCTTGTAGGTCGGCCGGTGGCCGAGGTTCCCGGTCTCGTACTCGGCGTCCGTGTTCCAGGCCGCGTGTTCGGCGTCGATCTGGTAGGACACCTTGTTCGGCGCGACCGAGTAGCGCACGTCGTCGAAGATGAAGAACTCGGCCTCGGGGCCGAAATAGGCGACATCGCCGATGCCGGAGGACTTGAGATAGGCCTCCGCCTTGACCGCCGTGCCGCGCGGGTCGCGGCTGTAGGGCTCGCCGGTGTCCGGCTCGACGACGTTGCAGTGGATGCACATCGTCTTCTCGGCATAGAACGGGTCGATGTAGACCGAGTTCGGGTCGGGGATGAGCTTCATGTCCGACTGGTCGATCGACTTCCATCCGGCGATGGAGGAGCCGTCGAACATGAAGCCTTCCTCGAAGAAATCCTCGTCGACGAGGTCGGCGATCAGCGTCACATGCTGGAGCCGCCCGCGCGGGTCGGTGAAGCGGACGTCGACATATTCGACCTCCTCGTCCTTCATGAGCTTCAGGGCGTTCTTTACGCTCATCTCGTCGTGTCCTTCTCTTGGAGCGTGGGGCGGGCGGATGCCCGGAATTCAGATCGCGTCCTCGCCGGTCTCGCCGGTGCGGATGCGGATGACCTGTTCGACGGGGGAGACGAAGATCTTGCCGTCGCCGATCTTGTCGGTGCGCGCGGCCGAGACGATGGCCTCGATCGCGGCCTCGACCATGTCGTCCGAGAGCACCACCTCGATCTTCACCTTGGGCAGAAAGTCGACGACGTACTCGGCGCCGCGGTAAAGCTCGGTATGGCCCTTCTGGCGTCCGAAGCCCTTGACCTCGATGACCGAAAGCCCCTGCACGCCGACCTCCTGAAGCGCCTCCTTAACCTCGTCGAGCTTGAAGGGCTTGATGATGGCTTCGATCTTCTTCATGGGCCGCGACTCCCCCCGGGGCATTTCGTGCAAGCTGGCCCCTGTCACCACTTTCGCCGGGCACGGACAATTGGCTAGGCTCCGGGGGAAGGGCGGGCGCCGGGGATTCCGGGGTCGCTGCACAAATTTTGTGCAACGTGATCGCCCCGCGTGCAGATTTAGAATTCCGAGGTGCCCGAGCCATGACCGAACTGCTCACCGCCGCGCAGATGCGCGCGATCGAACAGGCGGCGATCGAGAGCGGGAAGGTCACCGGACTCGAGCTGATGGAGCGCGCCGGGCGGGGCGTCGTGGAGGCGATCTTCGAGGAATGGCCGGAGCTGAAGACGGGGTCGTTCCGGGCCGTGGTGCTCTGCGGGCCGGGCAACAACGGCGGCGACGGCTTCGTCGTGGCGCGGCTCCTGAAGGAGTGGGGCTGGGAGGTCGAGGTGTTCCTCTACGGCGACCCGGAAAGGATGCCGCCGGATGCGCGGGTGAATTATGAGCGGTGGCGGGGGATGGGGGAGGTGATGCCGATTACAGCGGCATACGATGCATTCATGCGCTTCCACGACGACTGCCGTCCCGATATCTGGATCGACGGCTTGTTCGGTACCGGTCTAACTCGACCGATCCCGGCGGAAGTTGGTGCGCTACTTGACGATGTGAGGCTGTCTTTCTCGGAACTAATCGCCGATCCAGGAGGGAAGGTCGTCGCACTCGACCTCCCATCGGGGATCAGCAGTGACACCGGAGAAGCTATATTCGACCGGGGAGAGCCAACGTGGGCTGATGTCTTTACCGCAGATGGGCACCACGTCGACTACGACTACCGCGCGCAATACTGGCCGCTCCATTGCGATCTCACGGTTACATTCCACGCGGAAAAGATCGGACATCGAACTGGCGATGCGCCCATCTACTGCGGAAAGATCGTCGTGAAGGATATCGGGCTCGGCTCTGCGATGGGGTTAAAGGATGACGGCCCGGTTGTTCGGTTGACAAAGGCCAGCGAAGGCAGGCTCGGCAAGGTCGATGGCCACAAATACAGCCACGGCCACGCCCTGTTCCTCTCC
>NZ_WBUS01000008.1 GCF_008933605.1 Albidovulum sp. | reverse complement strand
CCCGACGGCCTGCGCGATGCCCTGTCGCGCTGGCCGATGCTCAAGGCGGCGCTGTCGGCCCGCGCCAAGGTGCTGTCGCGCCCGCCGGCGCAGGAAGCGATCCTGCCCGACCTCGCCGACCTGCCGGTGCAGACGCCCTGGCCGGGCGACGCCGGGCCGCTGATCACCTGGCCGGTGGTCATTACCCGCCCGCACGGATCGGAGGCCGGTCAGGTCGGGCGCTACAATCTCGGCATCTACCGCGCGCAGGTGATCGGGCCCGACCGGCTGATCCTGCGCTGGCTGGCGCATCGCGGCGGCGCGGCGCATCACCGCGGCTGGGAACGGGCGGGAGAGCCGATGCCGGTCGCCGTGGCGCTTGGCTGCGACCCGGCGTTCCTCTTGTCCGCCGCCCTGCCGCTGCCGGAAAGCGTGTCGGAACTGACCTTTTCGGGGGTCCTGCGCGGCGCCCGGGCCGAGATCGCCGCGGCGCGGACGGTGCCGCTGATGGTGCCCGCCCACGCCGAGATCGTCGTGGAGGGCTGGGTCCATCCCGGCGAGACGGCACCCGAAGGCCCCTTTGGCGACCACACCGGCTACTACAACGCGGCGGAGCCCTTCCCCGTCGTGCGCGTGAGCCGCATCACCTGCCGCCGCGACCCGCTCTACCTGTCCACCGTCACCGGGCGGCCGCCGGACGAGCCCTCGGTCATCGGGGAGGTGTTCAACGACCTCGCGCTGCCTGTCGTCCGCGCCCAGATCCCCGAGGTGCAGGACCTCTGGCTGCCGCCGGCCGCCTGTTCCTACCGCATGGCCGTGGTGAGGATCGCCAAGCGCTATCCCGGCCAGGCGCGGCGGGTGATGATGGCGCTTTGGGGGATGCTGCCGCAGTTCAGCTATACCAAGCTGATCGTCGTAGTGGACGACGACATCGACGCGCGCAACTGGGACGATGTGCTCTGGGCCATTTCCACCCGGATGGACCCGGCGCGTGACCTCATGACGATAGACGGCACGCCGATGGACTACCTCGACTTCGCCTCCCCGCGCGAGGGGCTTGCCGGCAAGCTGGGCATCGACGCCACCACCAAGATCGGGGCCGAGACCACGCGCGACTGGGGCCGGGTGATGGCGCTCGACCCAGCCCATGAGGCGCGGGCGGCCGAATTGCTGCGCGGGGTGCTGCAATGAGCCGGGTCGTGCTGGGCGTCTCGGGCGCCTCCGGCGCGGCGCTGGCGCTGGATTGCGCGCGGGCGCTGCGCCGCTCGGGGGCCGTGGTCGATCTGGTCCTATCGCCCATGGCCGAACGCACCCTGGCGCTGGAGATCGGCCCCGATGCGCGGGATGAGCTGGTTTCGCTGGTCCACCGGCTGCACCCGGTGATCGACCTGGGCGCCGCCATCGCCTCGGGGTCGTATCCTGTCGCCGGCATGATCGTCGCGCCCTGTTCGATGCGCAGCCTGGCCGCGATCGCGCAGGGCCTGGACGACAATCTGCTGACCCGCGCGGCCAGCGTCCAGCTCAAGGAACGCCGCCCGTTGGTGCTTCTGGCGCGCGAGGCGCCGCTGACGCTCGCCCATCTGCGCAACATGACCCTTGCGACCGAGATGGGCGCCATCGTCCTGCCGCCGGTTCCCGCCTTCTACCTGCGCCCCGAGACGACGGCGCAGATCACCGCCCAGATCGCTGCCCGCGCGGTGGATCTTCTGCATATCGCCCCTCCCGGCGCGCGCGCCTGGAACCCAAACGAAGGAACCCTGCCATGATTACCCTCTCTCCCGACGCCTGCGTCGGCGACATCGCCGACCGCCTGCCCGGTGCCGCCGAGGTCTTCCGTCGCCATGGCATCAGCTTCTGCTGCGGCGGCAAGTCCTCGCTTGTCGAGGCGGCGAATGCGGCCCACATGCCGGTCGCCGACCTGACCGGAGAGCTGCAGGCCCTTATCGACGGCGCCGCCACTGATGCGCCCGAGGAGACGGGCGCCCTGATCGACCACATCCTCACCCGCTACCACGAGGTGCACCGGGCCGAGTTCGACTGGCTGATCCCGCTGGCGCAGAAGGTGGAAACCGTGCACGGCGACCATGACGAGGCCCCTCTTGGCATCACCGAGGCGCTGATCGCGCTGCGCGACGACCTTGCGAGCCACATGGCCAAGGAGGAACAGGTGCTGTTCCCGATGATGAAGAACGGCGGCCACCCGATGATCACGCATCCGATCGGGGCGATGCGGCACGAGCATGACACGACGACCGACCTTCTGCGCGGGATCGAGCATGCGACTTACGGCCTGCACCTGCCCGAGGGGGCGTGCCGGTCCTGGACCGCACTCTATGCCGGGCTGGCCAAGCTGTCGGAAGACGTGGTCCGCCACATCCACCTGGAAAACGACGTGCTGTTCCCGCGGTTCGAGTGACCGCGGTCAGGCGCGCCGTGCCCTGAACCGGGGCGGGGCGCGCAGGCCGAGGCGCGGAGAGGTTCGGCGGGGTGCCAGGGAGGCGGCCCGCCGCTCAGCCCGCGCCCTGCGGCAACGGCTGCCTGGCCGCCCGGTGATCACTCCGGCGGGCAATCCCGGGGGTAACGCCGCCGCCCAATTGCCGCGCTGGATTCACAAGATGTGTCCCTCAGGGGATTTTCGGAACCGAGCCCCATGGAGCCTCAGCCGGATTGCGTCGAGGGGCACGGCACCAGGCGAAAGCTTGTTCGCGGTCTCGCTCGTGGTGCTCAATCCCGCTCAAGATTGTGCGCATCCGGCAAAAGCGGCGCGCTGCAAGAGGCATCAATCGGCAGACTTATATCGATCTTGTTCCTGCGTGGCCAACATCCACCAGTTTGTTGCCATCTTTCGGGCGCATTTTCTCACGACTGTGTCGGATAGTTGACGGCCTTCGGGCTGTGCATTTCTGTCACCATTCACCCAGGGAACAGAATTGGACGAGTCGGCGAACATAGGGGTTGTCGGTCAACTCGATTCCTTCGGGGACGAATTGTCACCCGGGACGGTATTGTGCGGGGGGCAATACACGATCGAATCCTATCTGAATTCCGGCGGGTTCGGGATCACATACCTCGCGCGCGACAGCCTTGGCCGCAAGATCGTCATCAAGGAGTGCTTTCCCGGAGCGATATGCTGCCGCACGCGCAGGACGGTACGGCTCCGCTCCAAAAGCAGTGCGCCGGAATTCAGCAAGATTCTCGACCTGTTCGAAAAGGAAGCCCGCGCCCTATCGGAACTGCAGCATCCCTACATCGTTGGCGTTCACCAGATCTTCAAGGACAACGACACCGCCTACATGGCGCTAGACTTCGTTGACGGACGCGACCTGCTCCAGGTGATCGAGACGGAACCGGGCCGGCTCGACCCCAAAGAGATCAAACAACTGCTGATCAAGGTGCTCGATGCCGTTGCCTACATGCACGACCACGACATCCTTCACCGCGACATTTCCCCCGACAACATCCTCCTTGAAGCCGACAATTCGCCGGTCCTCATCGATTTCGGCGCGGCGCGGGAAAGCGCGACGCGGGTGAGTCGGGTTCTCTCGAAGGTTCTGACCGTCAAGGACGGCTATTCGCCCCAGGAACTCTACCTCGCAGGGAGCGAGCAGGCGTTTTCCAGCGATCTCTATGCGCTAGCCGCGACGTTCTACCATCTGGTGTCGGGACACGCGCCGCCCAGCAGCCAGATGCGGCTGGCGGCTGTGGCGAAGAACCTGAAGGACCCGCTGGACCCGCTGACCCCCGTGAAGATCAGGGGTTACGACAACTATTTCCTCGACGCCATCAACCGCTGCCTCAGCATATTCCCGTCCGAGAGGCTCCAGAATGCAGCGGAATGGCGCGACCTGATCGATACCGAGCGGCGCCAGCTGCGGCTGCTGGAAGAGGCCCGGAACGACCTCGAAATGGAGAGGCGCATTGCTCAGCTCGTCCAGGATTCGCAGCGCCAGTCGCCGATCGAGTCGCCTGCCGAGCCGTCCGCGCCGCTGCCGGAATCCCCTGCCCCGCCACCTGCTCAGACCGTGGCAACCCGGAGCGCTTACTCGGCTGCGGGCCGCGTCAGCGCCGGTGCGCCGCCCGACGAAGCCGCACCTGATCTGGCCGAGCCGGATCCAGAAACCGTCACGGAGATTCCCGTTTCCGCGATGTGGAATGTCGTTCCGCTGGATGAGCCCGCCGACGACCTTGAAACCGACGAGGCCGAAGTTCCCGAACGGCAAGAGACCGTGCTCGGCCGGTTCTTCGCCGGTTCGTACATCTTCCGCGTTTTCGGGGCCACCCTCGGCCCGAAGCTGAAAGAGGTGAGCAGGTGAGATATCTGAGAGACGTGATTGTACGCAAGCGGCCGCTGCCTTCGTCCGCGCCCCGAAGCGACGCCGATGGATCGGAGCAGGTTTCAGACTTTTTCGATCTCGATGCCGTGCGCGAGAGACTCCAGGAACTCGAAGGCGCCGTGGAACCAGTGCCTGAAACACCTGCCGCTCTGCCGCAAGTGGAGAGATACGGCCCGGTCGGCGCGACAGCCGATCCCCCCCCGAAGAAGCAGATATGGGACATAGAAGAAGCCGACCGCGACGACGGCGCCGCGCTGCCGACACAAGGGCAGACACGGCGCGCCGCCGCTGACGAGCCTTCGGAAGCAGCGCAGATTGCGCGAGTTCGCACCGGGTCGGATCAAGACCTGACCAAGGGCCCCGCAGCCATAGCCGCGGCGCGGGTGAAGACCCGGATCATCGGATTCCACGCGGGCGGGGTGAAAGACGACGTGTTCGCCGCGGAACGGGCGGCGCCGGCAACGAAGGGGCGGTTTCCCGCCGGCTGGCTCGTGATTGTCGACGGCCCCGGACGGGGCACGTCGTTCACGATCGGTGCAGGCGTCTCGACCATCGGCCGAGGTGCCGACCAGACGGTCTGCCTGGATTTCGGCGACACCAGCATCTCGCGCGAGAACCATGCCTCGATCGCCTACGACGACGAGCAGAACAGGTTCTTCGTCGGCCACGGCGGCAAGTCGAACATCGTTCGCAGGAACGGCAGTCCCGTTCTGGCCACCGAGGAACTCGCTGATGCCGACCTGATCCGGATCGGCAAGACGACGCTTCGTTTCGTCGCCCTCTGTGGTCCGGATTTCACCTGGGGCTCGACGGAAGACAGGCAGGACACCGATGGCCCCGAAAGCTGAGATCGAGATCGACGCAGCCTCCGCGCTCGACCGTGGCGCACGGTCGCGCCAGGAGGACGCGCTCGCGACCTCGTTTGCACAGGGTGCCGAGATCGGCTTCGCGGTGCTGTCCGACGGCATGGGCGGGCATGCCGCGGGCGACGTGGCGAGCCGGATCATCGTCGCCGAGATCTTCGCCGACCTCACCCTGCGGATTGCGGATCCGGATTTGTCCGAGACGAACATACCGAAGTTGCTGCGCAGTGCCGCGAATGTCGCCAACCACCGCATCCGCGCGCGGATCAAGGCGGCACCCGAAACTGCCGGCATGGGCGGCACGGTGATCGTGGCCGTGATTCTGGCGGGCCGTCTCTACTGGATATCGGTCGGGGACTCGCCGCTCTATCTCTATCGTGACGGCAGGCTGTCACGCCTCAACGACGATCATTCGATGGCGCCGCAGATCGACCTGATGGTCAGGAAGGGCCTGATCGACCCGGAAATCGGCCGCAACCACCCGCAGAGAAATTGCCTGACCTCCGCTCTGACCGGCGATGAAATCAGCGTGATCGATTGCCCGGATGAACCGTTTGCGCTGCAAGACGGCGATCTGGTGCTGGTCGCCAGCGACGGGCTCCAGTTCCTTCCGGACGAAAGGATAGAGCTGGTTCTGTCGCGTGCGGCCGGCGTGCGCAGCGCCTCGATCGCCAACGCCTTGATCGCAGAGGTCGCGGCGCTTGGCGATCCGGAACAGGACAATATCTCGGTGGTCGTCCTGAAGGTCTCCAACCCGACGGCCGAAGTGCGTCCGGCGGGGTGGCTGTCGCCGTCGACGATGCTGCGGGCGTGGAGCGGCGCGTTCTCATCGACGCGGCACCTGAGGACAAGGAGCTGACCCCGTGGCATCGCTTGCGCCCAGCACCCGGAAGACTCTGGAAGACCTCGAGGCCGTACTCGCCTCCGCCGCGATCCCCCCGCGAATTGCCCAAAGCTGCGAGCGTCTCGTCGAACGACTGCGCCGACCGATCCGCGTCGGGCTGATCGGGTTCGAGGCCGAACAGCGCAAGCACCTGCTGACCGCCCTCATCGGGACCGAAGTCCTGCCGGCACGGACGGCCTGGCCCACCATGGAAATCGGCTTCGCAGAGCGCGCGCACACGCGGGCAACGCTGGCGGACGCGAGCACACTCGCCGCGGATGGAATGCCGATGGGCGACCTGCTTGAGCGCGGTGCGGTCTTCCTGAAGATCGGAGCCCCGCTTGAGCCGTTGCGGCGCATGACGTTCCTCTATCTCTCAGCCGGCGAGGACGCGGCGGAGCAGTCGGCGGCACTCCGCTGGGCCGCAGGCCGTATGGATTTCGCCCTCTGGTGCACACGGGACTTCGCGCCTCTTGAGGCCCGGATCTGGAGTTCGGCCGCACTTGAGTTGAAAAACCACGCCTATCTGCTTGTCTTCGGTCCTCAACCCGCGATGGGCGGCCTGCGCGATCGGATGCCGCCGGATTTCGAGCGCGCGATTGTCCTGCCGCTCGCCCATGCCGCGCAGGGGAGCGCCGCCAGCGACTTGCAGGCGGGGGCGCAACGGCTGCTCGGGCAACTCGCCGCCGACATCGACGAGGGGCTTGCCGAAGACCTCGATGCGGCGCGGCTTCTCCTTCATCGGTGTGGTCAGGAGATCGCCGCGCCCAAGCCGGAACCGCAACCGGAACCATCGGCCGAAACGCCCGTTCACCCGACCCCGGGGCAGGCCGATCGGCCGGAGAGCGCGGAAATGGCCTGCATGGTCGATCTCCTGTCCGAGCCGCTCATCTTTCTCAAGCGCAACGCGCGCGACCTCTTCGAGGCGATGGAATGGCACGACGCGGACTCCGCCGACTGGGCCGACGAAGTCCTGGAGCGTTGCTGTCAGGTGACCGACGGCCTTCGAGACCGTGCGGCGGATTGGCCGGAGGACGAGGGCGCGGCCAGGGCGCTCCGGGGGCTCGTCGACGATGCCGCCGACATGGCGACGCTGCTGCAGATCGAGGGCGGTCCCGCGCAGGCAGCCGATGCCGCCGCATTGCTGCTCCAACTTCGTTCCGCATTCGAGGCACGTCTGGTCCGGCCGGCAACGCCCCTGAACTAAGGAGATCGACGATGAACGCCGAACCAAGAAACACAGGGCAGGACGACGCCACGTCGGCCGAGGGCGACCTGATCCGATCGGCGTTTTCCGGGTTGCAGGCGTTCGCCGAGCGCATCCGCAAGCTCGAAACCGCGGTGGACGCGATCGCCGATGCCGGCGGGGACACAGCGCAGGCAGCCACACGAAAGCTCAAGCGCCAGATCCGCAGCTTTGAGCCATCGGTGACGATGATCGGCCAGGTGAAGGCGGGCAAGACCACCCTGGTGAATGCGTTGGCGGGCTGGCCGGGCCTCCTGCCCGCCGACATCAACCCCTGGACCTCGGTGGTGACGTCGCTTCACCTCGATCCCGCGACACGCAGCGGCTCGGGGAAGGCGAAGTTCCGCTTCTTCGACGAGGATGAATGGGACCGCCTGCTCAACCGCGGGGGGCGCGTCGGCGAGCTTGCAGCCCGCGCGGGCGCGCACAAGGAACTCGAAAAGGTGCGGCGCCAGCTTGAGGAAATGCGCGAGAAGTCGCGCCAGCGGCTTGGCAAGAAGTTCGAGTTGCTGATGGGGCAGGAGCACGAATACGGCTACGTCGATCAGGAACTGGTGCAGCGATATGTCTGCCTCGGCGACGATCTCGGCGGCAACACCTCCGCCGACCAGAAGCAGGGGCGGTTCGCCGACATCACGAAGTCGGCCGATCTCTATCTCGGGCAGCCGGACCTGCCGCACCGGCTCTGCATCCGCGACACGCCCGGCGTGAACGACACGTTCATGATCCGCGAGCAGATCACCGTCAACGCCATCCGCGAGAGCCGGCTCTGCGTCGTGGTGCTTTCGGCGCATCAGACCCTGTCAACTGTCGACATGGCACTGATCCGCCTGATCTCCAACATCCGGTCGCGCGAGGTCATCATCTTTGTCAACCGGATCGACGAACTGAACGATCCCGTCCGCGAGACCGAAGAAATCCGCACGAGCATCGTTGCCACCCTCAAGGCCCTGAACGGTCCGACCGATGCCGAGATCATTTTCGGCAGCGCGTTCTGGGCGGTTCACGCTCTGTCCCAGGTCTACAGGGATCTTGGAAAGGCGAGTTCGAAGGCGTTGCTCGAATGGGCCGAGCACAAGTTGCGCTCCGGCGAGGTGCCCGGAACGGTGCACGAGACGATCTGGAAGATATCCGGCATTCCGGCGCTCTGCGAGGCGATCTCCTCCCGGATCGACTCCGGCGAAGGTGCCGAGTTTGAGGAACGCATCGTCCGCTCGGCGCGGAACATCGCGACCAGCATCGAGGCCTCGCGGCAGGTCATGTCGAAGCGGATGGAAGGCGACGCGGTCACGCCCGTGGCACCCGCCGATATCGGCCGCGAAGTCGACGCCATCGCGCGGCGCAGCCTCGATCTTCTCGACGCCGAGATGGAGAAGCTGATCTCGGGGCTCGACGGCCGGCTCACGGGCGCGCGGCGATCCTTCCTCGGCCGCGCCACGGCCTCGCTGATCCGCCACCTCGAAGACTTTGGCGATCACGAGATCTGGACCTACGATCCGGCGGGTCTGCGGCTGCTCTTGAGTTCGGCCTACCGGGTCTTCACCGCTAAGGCGATGAACACGAGCGAGAAGATCTTCGCGGCCGCCGCCGCCGATATCCGGACACTCTATGTCGGAGCGTTCCAGCTTAGCGAAGACGCCGCAACGATCGAGGCGCCGGTGGTGCAGAACCCGCCTCCGCCGGTCATCCTCGGCAGCACGATCGCGCTCGACGTGAAGGGAAACTGGTGGACGAACTGGTGGCGCCGCCGCCGAAGCTACCAGAGTTACGCCGAGGAATACTCGGCGCTGATCGACGCCGAGATCGAACCGTTCCTCGTCTCGCTTCGCGCCGATCACGCGGAGGTCTATGCCCAATCCGCACGGCAAGTCCTCAAGGACTTCATCGACGCCCAACGGGCGCACCTGCTCGATCTCGCGAACCAGACCGAGATCGGGGTCGACACACTTCGGGAACGCGCCGAAGCCGTCGCCACGGGTCGGCGGGATGCGCTGAGCGAGACTGTCGTGTTCCTGTCCGAACTGAAACCACGAAGCGAATGGAGGGCTGCGGAATGACGGCCGAACTGAAGTCGGAAACTCCGGTGGTGCCGCGGAAACCCCGGGTCGTCCTGATGGGCGAATTCAGCGCTGGCAAGAGCACGCTGGCGAACCTGCTGCTGAACGAGACGTTTTCGCCCGTGCAGGTGACGGCAACGCAGATGCCGCCGATCTGGTATTCGCTGGGCGACGCGCCCGCGATCCGTATCGCGATGGACGGGTCGGAAGAGCCGCTCGACTCCGCGGGGGCTGACACGGTCTCGGTCCGCAGCACTCGCGCCATCCGGAAATTCGTGCAGGCAGACATTCTCGAAGCCTGCGACCTCATCGACATGCCGGGCAGTTCGGATCCGCACATCACCGAAGACATCTGGCAACGCATGTTGCCGCTGGCCGACGCGGTAATCTGGTGCACGCCCGCAACACAGGCCTGGCGCCAGTCCGAGGCGGCGTTGTGGGAAGACGCGCCGGAGCGCCTCTTCCCGCGCAGCCTGCTTCTGGTCACCCGCATCGACAAGGTCCTGTCGGGGGACGACCGGCGGCGCGTGCTGGGTCGGGTGCAACGTGAAGCGGGGCCGATGTTCCGCGAGGTCATTCCGGTTTCTCTCATCGAGGCCCAGGACGCCGACGGCGATCCCGACGCCTGGCGATCATCGGGCCTTGAGGCGGTCCTGGTCGGGCTGGAGAAGATCATCATCGACCTCGAAGAGACGCTTGCCGACGAACCGCAGGCCGACGCGTCCGACATCTTTGCCTTGGCGCCAGCGGAAGCCGATGACGTTGACGCACACATCGAGGCGACGACTCCCGTGCGACTCCGCCCCGCACCGGATGAGGCTGCACAAGAATGG
Organism: Albidovulum sp.; assembly: GCF_008933605.1. Taxonomy (GTDB): domain Bacteria; phylum Pseudomonadota; class Alphaproteobacteria; order Rhodobacterales; family Rhodobacteraceae; genus Albidovulum. Next base: position 39,462 of record NZ_WBUS01000008.1, on the reverse strand, counting down.
CCGGTCACCGCCGAGACCCGGCCGGACGAAGCCGCGCCACCGGCGACAGGCGGGCAAGCGCCGGTCGGCAGGATCGTCCCGCGGCGCGTCGTGTTGCGCCCGGAGGAGCAGGGGCCGAGCCGACGTCCGCGACTTCCTGCCTCCGCGTCGTTGATCTAGCAGCGCCCGCTTTGGGTTGTCGCGCCGGCCGGGTTGGCGCAAGATCGCGTTCTCCATACCGAAGATCGAAGCGGCCAGCCGATGACCCCAAGTGCGCTCAACGCCTTTCGCCGCAAGCTCACCGACTGCGAGCTCGCGGTCTATGTGGACCTTGAGTCGCGGACCGTTCTCAGTTCGGACGGCGCCCTGCATTTCCCGCAGGAATACCTCGACGCGCTTTGCGCCTGTGCCGCCGACCTGCTCGCTTCAGGCCCGAAACGGGAGGGGCCGGTCGAACACGTGCTGTTCCTGTCGCCGACGGGAAGTCGCATGTTCTTCAGGAACCTTGCAGAGCCGAACGAAGCCCTGTGCTGCATCTGCGCAGCCGAGGTCGCCGTCGGGACGCTGATCGACACGGCCCGCGCAGCCCTTGCCGGTGAGGATCCCGCCGAATGAACGACTTCGAGCGATTGAAGGCGATGCTTCGGCGTTCGGCGCGGGACGGTATGGCGCGACCGGGGCCGGTTCGATATGCCTCCTGGTCGGAGGGCCTTGCCCGCATCCTCGAACAGGTCGATGTCGCGGTTCTTGGCCGGCGCCTGAGCTTCGAGTTCGACGATGGGTCGCGGCTCGCCTGCGAGGCGTCAGGCCGCCGGCTGGTGCGGCTGCTGACCCCGCCACCACCCGGGCTGACGGCTGAGCAGATGGCGCTGTTCGACCGCGATGAATTGGCCTTCGACGACGTTCGCGCGGTTTCCGTCCTCTTCCGTGGGCTCTGCGAGAGAGGCGCCGGGTTCGCCATGACGGCGGAACCGCTCGGCGAAGGGGGCGGTCCGGTGCGGGGCGGCGTCGATCCGACCGCCATCTCCGAGGCGGCGGGCCTGCCCGGCGAGGCAAGTCCCGGGAGGGGCGAGGGCACGGGGCACGAGGCGCTCCTTGAGGGACTCCGACCTTTGTTGCAGGCCGTGGTTTTGATCCAGGGCGCGGACTCGTCGCTGGTCCTCGGCGAGGGCGACGAAGCGGCGTTTGTCGTCGACTGGGTCGAGAGTTCGCTCAAGGAATTGCTGTCGCCCGGCTTTCCGCTGCTTGGAACGCTCGAGACGAATGGGCTTCTGGTCTTCGCCTTGCCCGAGAGGTCCGGTCGACACCTCCTGGTTGCAGGTCGGCGCGGCAACCTCCTGGTCGCAGCTATCAAGCACTGCGACGTGGAGGCTACCGTCGATCTCTGGCGGAGGACCTGTCAGGGCAATCCGGCTTGAGGCGGGGATGACGCTGGACAGGGTCCGATCATGACCATGCCCGATCCCGCATCGCAACGTCGTCGATCGCCCCTGTAGAGGTCGACGAAATCGGTGACGGCGCCATGCCGCGCGCGGTCGACGGCGTTGCCTGCCGCGCCGCCCGCCACGCCACCCCGCCAGGACGTTCCCATCGACATCTGGGCGGCGAAGGCAAACATCGCGCCGAGACCGGCGACGAAGACCCCGATCAGGCCGGGAACCACGGCAGAACCTTCGGTCCAGAGCGGATCGACCTTGTGCAGGCCCGGCAGGGCCGGCCAGAGAAGCGACCCGAAGAAGGCGAGGACAAAGGCCGCGCGGAAGCATGCGGCGGCAAGCCGGTCGCGCCCCCGGGCGGGCGCGAAGAGCCAGATTGGCCGACCTGCCGCCTACGCCGCGAGGGCGCTGCCACAGAAGAACAGCGCCAGATACCCGAATAGAAGGGCCAGCGCGGCCCAGCCGAACCCCGAGATCATGTCTCACGCCTCCCGCTCCGGGTTGAACCGCAGCAGGCGCAGCGCGTTCAGCGTGACGAGCACCGTTGCCCCGGTGTCGGCGAGGATCGCGATCCAGAGGCCCGTCAGCCCGACCACCGAAGTCACAAGAAACACGGTCTTGAGCCCGAGCGCCATTGCCACGTTCTGGCGGATGTTGGCCATGGCGGCACGGGCAAGGCGGATCTTGGCTGGAATGTCCGTCACCCGGTCGCGCAGGATCGCCGCGTCGGCGGTTTCCAGCGCCACATCGGTGCCCGAGCCCATGGCGACACCGACGCTCGCCTGCTTCAGCGCCGGGGCGTCGTTGATGCCGTCGCCGATCATCATCACGTCCCCCTGCGCACCGTTCCTGCGGATGAAGGCGAGCTTGTCCTCGGGCAGCATGTCAGCCTCGAATGCCAGGCCGAGGGACCCGGCAATCGCCGCCGCCGTCCGGGGATTGTCGCCGGTCAGGATCACGGGGGTCAGGCCCATGGCCTTGAGTTGCCGCACCGCCTCCTGCGCATCCCCCCTCGGCTCGTCCCGCATCGCGATCAGTCCAAGCGGGGTCTTGTCGCGGAATACCGCGACGGCCGTCTTTCCCTCCTCCTCGAATGCCGTCGCCCGGCGCAGGCCGGACCCGTCAATTCCACCCAGGTCCATTGCCGTCCGGGGCGAGGCAACCCAGGCGGGCGCACCGCCCACGGTCGCGACCACGCCCTTGCCCATCAGCGCCTTCGCGTCGGTGGCCGGCAAGGGCGCGATCCCCGCCGCCTTGGCCTTCGCCAGGATGGCCAGCGCGAGCGGATGGCTCGACCCGGCTTCCACACCAGCCGCCACGGCCAGCAGGCCGGCCTCGGCCGTGGTGCCGAAGGGGACGACATCCGTCACCTGCGGGCGGCCGAGGGTCAACGTGCCGGTCTTGTCGAAGGCGATCCAGTTCACCCTGGCCGCAGCCTCGACCACCGCCCCGCCCTTCATCAGAAGCCCCCGCCGCGCGCCCGTCGAGAGGGCCGAGGCGATCGACGCCGGGACCGAGATCACCAGCGCGCAGGGACAGCCGATCAGCAGGAGCGCAAGGCCGCGATAGACCCAGGTCTCCCACGGCTGGCCGAAGCCCATGGGCGGCACCAGCATCACCAGCGCCGCGACGGCGACGATGGCGGGCATGTACCAGCGGCTGAAGCGGTCGATGAAGCGTTCGGTCGGAGCGCGCGCCTCCTCGGCCTCCTCCACCAGCCGGATGATCCGGGCGATGGTGTTGTCCTCGGCCCCCTTGGTGACGCGCACGCGCAGCGCGGCCTCGGTGTTGATCGCCCCGGCAATGACGGCATCGCCCACGCCCCGCGTCTTCGGCACGCTTTCGCCGGTGACCGGGCTTTCGTCGACGCCCGATGTACCCTCGACGATCTCGCCATCCGCCGGGACGCGGTCGCCCGGACGGACGAGGACGATCTGACCGATGCCAAGGCTCGCCGCCGGCACCTCGCGCGCCGTACCGTCGGCCTCGACGAGCGCGGTCTTGGGCACGAGGTTCGCGAGCGCGCGGATGCCGTCGCGCGCCTTGCCCGCCGCCACGCCCTCCAGCACCTCGCCCACGGCGAAGAGGAAGACGACCAGCGCAGCTTCCTCCGCCGCGTCGATGAAGAGCGCGCCGATGGCGGCAATGGTCATCAGGCTTTCGATGGTGAAGGGCTGCCCCACCCTCAAGGCGGCAAGCGCGCGCCGCGCCACCGGGGCGACCCCGATCAGACAGGCGGCGACGAAGGTCCAGCGACCGGCCTCTGGCACCAGGGACCCGACGATCCATGCCGCGCCCAGAAGCAGGCCGGTGAAGATCACCAGCCGCCCCTTGGCCGTCTGATGCCAGCGCTTGCCGCGGTCGGCGGGGTCGTCGTGCACATGGCCGGGGCTGCCGTGACCGGAATCGTCCTGCGGAGCGTGTGCGTGACCGTCGCCGCTCGCCTTCACCGGATCCGTGCCGGGCAAGACGAAGTCCCTCTTCGCCGATGCGGTGCGCGGCGCGATCCCGTAGCCGAGCGCGCGCACGGTGCTTTCTATCCTCTCCCGGCCGGTCTGCGCCTCGTCCAGCGTCAGACGCAGGCGTTCCGACATGATGGCGACCTCGACACCGCTCACCCCCGGCAGGCGTGCCACCGCATCCTTGATCTTGGTCGCGCAGGATCCGCAGTCCATGCCGGACACGGTCCAGTCGCAGGCGATCTCATCCGTCGCTTCACGCATCGTTTCGTCCCGGCCCCGAGGGCCTGTTGTCTTCATCGATTCGAAAACCTAATCTCTCTAGCGACCATAGCTTCAAGGGATATCCGATGCTGACAATCGGAAAACTCGGCACGCAGGCGGGCGTGAAGGTCCCGACGATCCGCTATTACGAGCAGATCGGCCTTCTGCCCGAGGCGGAACGCAGCGCGGGCAACCAGCGGCTTTATGGCCGCAGGGCGCTGGAACGGCTGGCCTTCATCCGGCATGCCCGCGACCTCGGCTTCTCGCTCGGCGCCATCCGCGACCTGCTCAGCCTGTCGGACGATCCTGACCAGCCCTGCGCCGCCGCCGATGCCATCGCACGCACCCAACTGGCCGAGATCGAAAGCCGCATCGCACGGCTGACGGCGCTCAAGGTCGAACTCCAGCGCATGCTGGTCCAGTGCGCGCATGGCACGATAGCCGACTGCCGCGTCATCGAGGTTCTGGGCGACCATTCCCTCTGCTCAACCGACCACCGCCATGCCGAGAGCGAGGCGGCGCCATGACCGCACCTGCCTGATCGGCGCAGCGATCTCGCCTTCGCGTCAGAGGCAGTCTCAGGGTGTTTGAACTCCTGAGAAAGGCAATGATGCAGCATGCTCGGGCGGACTTTTCGTGACGGCCTGCGCCGCACACTGCATGAAGTGTCCGGCCTTTCAGTCCGCCTCCACTGCCCGGCCCAGTTCCACCTGGACGACATCGCATCGCCCGGTGGCAAAGGCAGCGGCGCAGCCTTCGAGATAGAACTGCCAGCACCGAAGAAAGTCGTCACCGTACCCGAGCCGCGCAATTCGCGGGCGTTCCGCCTGCATCCGTTCGGACCAGATCCGGCAGGTGCGGGCGTAATCCTGACCGAAGGCGTGACTGTTCAACACCCGCAACCCTGCCTTGCCTGCCTCATGCGCTATGGCAGCGTCGCAGGGCAGCATGCCGCCCGGAAACACATGCTGGCGGATGAAATCCGACCGGCGGCGGTAGATCGAGAATTCGGCATCGGGCACGGTGATCGCCTGCAAAACTGCTCGCCCGCCCGGGGCCAGTCGCGCCTTCAGCGTGGCGAAATAGGCAGGCCAGTAGCGCTCCCCAACCGCCTCGATCATCTCGATCGACACGATGTTGTCGAACCGGCCGGTGACCTGGCGGTAGTCCTGCAGCCGTATGTCGGCGCGGCCATCGAGGCGGGCATCGGCGTATCCCTTCTGCGATGGCGAGACGGTGATTGCCGTCACACGGTGGCCACGGTCTGCCGCAGCTTCGGCGAAACCGCCCCAGCCGCAGCCGATTTCCAGAAGGCTTTCACCCCGTGCGAGCCGCGACAGGATGCGGTGGTTCTTGCGCGCCTGCGCACGCTCCAGATCGTCGCCGGGCCCGAACAGCGCCGAGGAATAGGTCAGGCCGGGGTCGAGCCAGAGCTGGTAGAACTCGTTTCCGACATCGTAATGGGCGCGGATGTTGCGCTCCGATCCGCGCCGGCTGTTCATGCGCATCAGCCGGTCCACAAATCGCATCCGCCATGCCTGAAGGCGCCCGGGTTCGCCCCAGCCCGCGAGGTTGCCGAGGTTGCGCAGCGCCAGCGTCAGCACGCCTTCCAGCGTCTGGCTCTGCCATTCGCCCGCGATCCAGCCTTCCCCCAGCCCAACATCGCCACGCGAGGCAAGCCGCGGCAGCAGGCTCCAGTCGCGGATATGCAATTCGGCCTCGGTGCCCGCGTGACCGAAGCGGTGGCGTGTGCCTTCGGGGGTGATCAGGGTCAGCCGCCCCTCGCCGATTCCATCGAGAGAGGCAAGGAAGCGCTTCCGGAGGGCGTTTGTCACAGGGCTCAAAGGCTGATTTCCTCATTTGGCGGGTCAGGCACGCGGCGGTAGGCGGCGCCCTTCAGCTTCAGTTGCAGGGCATGCCAGTAAATCTGCGCGATCACCCGCAGCGCGCCGCCGGGGCGGCTGAGGGCGGCCGAGAGAACCATGCGGGTCGTCAGGCGCACCAGCGGCCCGCTCATGCTGGTGTCGATGCCGCCCGTGCCGTGGGTCTGGCCGACGCGGATGGCGAGGCGGTCGGGATGCAGGGCAAAGGAGAAGCGATACTGGCCCGCCACTTCCTGAAACGGCGAGACGTGAAAGACCTTGCGTGCGCCGAGCCTTGTGTCGGCGGTGATCGGCGCCAGATCCGGGGAGGCGAGCAGATAGCTGTGGCGCTGGCCGAAGGTGTTGTTCACCTCGGCGATCACGGCGATGAGCGCATCGCCTTCGATCATCAGCCAGAAGCTGACCGGGTTGAACCAGTAGCCGAGGAACCGCGGCTGCGTCAGCAGGGCGACGACCCGCCCCGGCCGGCGCTCGATGCCTGCGGCGGCGAACTGCGACCAGGCCCAGGGGGCGCCTGCACCCGCGCCGCGCGGGCCCCCGTGGTCGGCGTCGTGCAGGGCTATCAGATTGAAACGGTTGTGCCCCATCAGTGGCGGCGGGCGGACGCTTTCGGGCGCCAGCAGCACGTGATCGGCATGGGTGCGAAAGGCGTGGCGCAGAGGCCCGCGGCGGGCATGGGTGATGCGTGCCCGCATTGCCAGCACTTCGCCCGACGCCAGCCGTGAGGCCAGCGTCATTGCAACACCTCGGTCGGCATGAGGCGCCGCGCGATGCGCATGGCGCTGGCAAAACCGTCCTCGTGGAAACCGTTCCGCAACCAGGCGCCGGCAAACCAGGTATTGCGGTTGCCCTGCATCGCCGCGATCCGCGCCTGCGCATCCAGTGCCGCGTGATCGAACACCGGATGGCGGAATGTCACCTCGTCGTATATCAGCCGCGGGTCGATGCCATCGCCGGCGTTCAGAGTGACGAACAGCGGATCGTCCTCGGGGATGTTCTGGAGCCGGTTCATCCAGTAGCTCACGCTCACGCCCGCGGTCCTCGCATCGCTGCGGCTGACCCAGGAACTCCAGCAGATGCGGCGGCGGGGCATGACGCTCTGATCGGCGTGCAGGATGGCATGGTTGGGACGAAAGCGGATCGACGACAGTGCCGCGCGTTCCCCGGCATCGGCATCGCACAAGAGCGCCAGCGCCTGGTCTGCATGGGTGGCAAGGATGACGTGGTCGTACACCTCGGCCTCGGACCCCTCCGCGCGCAGCGTGGCGGTGCCGCCCGTGCGCGCGATCGACCGGACCGGCGTGCCCGGCCGCAGATCGACCCCAGCCCGCAGAAGCGCCGTTGCCAGGCGCTCGACATAGGCGAGCGAGCCACCCTGCACGGTCCACCACTGATGATGCTGCGTCCTCGACATTAGCCCGTGGTTGCGCATGAAGCGCAAGAGAGCCCGGGCTGGAAAGGCCCCGATGTCGTGATGCGGCGTCGACCAGATCGCGCCGCAGAAAGGGTAAAGGTAATGCTCGCGGAAGCGCATCCCCAGCCGCATCGTCTCCATCAACCCGGCAACCGTCAGGTCCGGTGCGGCCGCGAGCGCAGCCTCGGCGCCGGAATTGAAGCGAAGGATGTCGCGGATCATGAGGTGAAAGCGCGGGTCGACGATGTTCCGCCGCTGGCCAAAGAGCGAATTGGCCGTCCGCAGCGCATATTCCACGCGCCCTCCGTCGAGCGAAACACCATAGCTCATGTCGCTCTTGGCGATCGGCACGTCGAGGTCGCGAAACATCGCCGTGAGATGCGGATAGTTCACGTGATTGAAGACGATGAAGCCGGTATCGACCGGCTGATCGCCGTTCATGCCGGCAATGACCGTGCGGGCATGGCCGCCGAGTCTCGACGCGCCCTCGTAAAGCGTTACCCGGTGATGGCGCGACAAGATCCACGCCGCGGCAAGGCCGGAAATGCCGCCGCCCACGATGGCGATGCGCTGAGGGGCGCCTTTGGAAACGTCGAAGGGCATCGGATCACCATTCCTGCAATGTGTCTGCTACGCGGGGGCGCAGTCTGCGGATCACTCGCGCGAAGAATATTTGCGCCCTCGGTGATCCGCCACGCGGTTTGCATCGTAAGCCCTGTATGAACACTGCGATTGCGCCTGCCGGACGATGGCCCCATAAAGTCCCGATACCGTCGGCCGCTCCGGCCTATGGGTGCGGTGCGCGCAAGCCGCAGGGGGCGGATCAGCCGGTGAAGAACGAGCTTTCCGATCTGGCCCGCGACCTGATTGCCGTGCGCGACGCCCGCGACCGTGCGGCCTTCGGCCGGCTGTTCGACCATTTCGCACCACGGCTCAAGGCTATGCTGCTGCGCGGCGGCCTTCGCGACGGCTCCGCCGAGGATGTGGTTCAGGATGTGATGCTGGCGGTCTGGCACAAGGCCGCGCAGTTCGACCCGCATCGGGCCGACGCCGCAGCTTGGATCTATGGCATTGCCCGGAACAGGCGCATCGACATGGCCCGCCGCCGCCCGCTCGCCCAGCCCGAAGAAATGCCCGAGATCGAAAGCCTTGAACCCGACGCGGCGCAGATACTCGCGCTCCAGCAGGAGGCGGCGCAGCTGGGCGCAGCGCTTTCGCGCCTTGCACCCGAACAGGCCGATGCGCTGCGCGCCGCCTATTTCGACGATATCCCCCACAGCCGCATCAGCGAGATGACCGGCCTGCCGCTTGGCACGATCAAGTCCCGCATCCGCCTCGGCCTTGACCGCCTCAGGCACGAGCTGAGGAAGATTGCACCATGACCGAGATCAGCCACCACATCCCCGAAGACATCCTCGACACCTATCGCGCCGGGACCCTGCCCCATGCCTTCGGCGTGGTCGTGGCAGCGCATCTGTCGTTGTGCGACGAATGCCGCGCCCGGCAGGAGGCCGGCGACATGATCGGCGGCGCACTTCTGAGCCGCGCCGAAGGGGCAGCCCTGCGCCCCGACGCGCGCGACCGGATCATGGCCGCGCTCGACGCGCCGCCCCCTCCGCCGCCGATCCGTGGTTCTGGCGTGTTTCCCGCCCCGGTGATGGCGGAGCTTGGCGGAAGGCCGCCGCGCTGGCGGATGCTGGGCGGCGGCATTCGCCAGCAGATCCTGTCGGCGGACCGCGAAGGCTCGCTGCGGCTGCTCTACATCCCGCCGGGCAAGGCGGTGCCCGAACACGGCCATCGCGGGCTGGAACTGACGCTGGTGCTCCAGGGCAGCTTCTCTGACAGCGAGGGCGCCTTCCACCGGGGCGATGTCGAGACAGCCCATGATGCGATCGACCACCAACCGGTCGCCGGACCCGGCGCACCCTGCATCTGTCTGGCGGCGACCGACGCGCCGCTACGGTTCAACGCGCTGGTGCCGCGGCTGTTGCAGCCGATCTTCCGGATCTGACCGGTGGAGTTCGCCGGCAGTCGCATCTGGATCATCGGCGCCAGCGCGGGGATCGGTGCGGCGCTCGCCCGCGCGCTATCCGAGCGCGGGGCCCGGCTCGTTCTCTCCGCCCGCGATGCTGATGCGCTGGCAGCCCTAGCCGCCGAATGCCCCGACGCACGGCCCGAGCCGCTCGACCTCGCAGATCCCGACACACTCGCCGCGGTGGTGGCGCGGCTCGCGACCGAAGGTCCGCTCGACGCGGTGGTCTGCACGGCGGCGCTCTATGATCCCGGGCGGGTGGCCGATCTCGACCCCGCACGGGCCGAGGCGATGGTGCGGGTCAACATCCTCGGCATGCTCGAGGTCGCGCGCCTCTGCCCGCCGCTTCTGCGCGATGGCGGGCAGCTGGTGCTGTTCGGATCGGTGGCGGGCTGGCTCGGCCTGCCGGGCGGACAGCCCTACTCGGCAACCAAGGCGGCGGTGAACAATCTGGCCGAAAGCCTGGCGGTCGAACTGGCGCCGCGCGTCGCCGTGCGGCTGGTCTGCCCTGGCTTCGTGCAGACCCGCCTTACGGCGAAGAACCGCTTCGCCATGCCGGCAATCATCACACCGGCAGAGGCAGCAGACGCCGTCCTCAGCGGCATGGGGCGGCGCGGGTTCGAGATCCACTTCCCGCGCCGCTTCACCTTGGCGATGAAACTCCTCCGACTGTTGCCCTATGCCCTATCGCTGCGCCTGACCCGGCGCCTTGCCTGAACCTCACGCAATCTTCCCGGCCAGTACCGCCACCCCAACCCAGGCGGCGAACCCGGTCAGGAGGGTACCCCAGATGACATCGAAGATAACCTGTTCCAACGACCAGGCGGCAAGGGTGGCATAGTTCGTCATTTCGTAGGTGCCGTAGCAGAGAAAGCCCAGGACCATGCCGCCGATCAGCGCCTGCACCGGATCGCCGGCCTTGAGCGCGGGCCAGGACACCATCCACAAGAGGCCCGCGACATAGGCCAGATAAAAGAGCGCCGCAGGCCCGAGCCGCAAGGGCTCGGCCAGGAGATCGCCGACATGGCGCTCGAACACCGGCCTGATCAGATGCCGGATGCCGATGAAATCGAGGCTGAGGAAGACCCCGGCCGTGACGAGATAGAGGAATGTTGCTTGCAGCATTGTGCGCCTTTCGCAGTCAGTCACGTGGGCGGCATCGCGCGCCGAGGCAGTCGCGCCAAGGTTCGGCGTTGTCCAGAAGGGCTCCGCGGATCCCCGCATCTGTTGCCCGCGCACGGATGCGGGCGGAAACCGGCAGTCCGGCAGTCGCGTCCGCCGAAGCGGCGGTAGCCGCAAGGGGTCGATCCAGCATCGTCTCTCTCGCTCTCGGTTCCGGAACTCAATTCCGATCTGCAATCATCTCTCCGCGCGCCCGGGCCGGTCCGCAGCACCATCAGTCCGTCTCGGCCCCGGCATTACTGCCCGAACGTCCAATTGATACGCCGGCATTCCCGCCCCGGATCACTTGGGCCGCGAAAGCGACCGAGGATTGTCAAACCGCATTTCCGCATGGGCCGGTTCGCTCGCGCGCCTGAAGAAGGTCTGAAATCGGGCCCACTCCGTCCGGCAAGACGACCGGAACCGTGCCCCCAGTGAACCGCGATGCGCCATCGTGCTCCTGCCCGCTCCGCCGGGGTGGTGGCGGCCAGTGTCGCCACCGCTCGGTCCGGTATCGCAATCAATCCGGCAAAGGTCCGAAGACCTCCTGCCCGTAGCGCGCCGCCGAGGCGGCGAGTTTCGCCATGTCGGGCTTGGCGTCGTCGAGTGCGCCGCCATTCGCGGCCGGCACGCTGTTCTCGGTGATGAAATCCGAGAAACGGCCACCCACGGTGAGCAGCACCACGCGGGCGGGCGTGGGGCTCGTGACGCGGAAGCCATGCGGAACGTCGCGCGGGCCAAACGCGAAGCCGCCCGTGCCGAGCCTGATCCGGGTGGCTCCCACGATCACCTCGAGTTCACCTTCGATAACGTGGAACCACTCGTCCTCCTTGTGGTGAACGTGCCAGGGCGAGCTTTCGCCCGAGGGCAGGTGCAGTTCGACGGCATGAAGACCGCCGGTGTCCGTGCCGTTCCCGAGGATTCGTGCCGTAAACGACAGGAAGCGCCTCGGCTGTGCAACCGGCGCGTAGGCAAGCGTTGAAGCCGACTTCGCCGGGATCGTCTCTTGGATGGTCATGTCAGTCTCCGTCTTTACACCAAGGACCCGATCGCCTAACTTGATGGTAATACTTTTTCACGAAATTATAATGTCGTCAATATGGAGATCACATGACCCGAACGTACCGGAAGTCGCGCCGCGCCGAAGCGCAGGACGAAACGCGCGCGCGGATCGTGCGCGCGACGACCGAGCTTCATGTCGAGAAGGGTGTTGCCACGACCTCGTATCCGGACGTGGCGGCGCGGGCGGGCGTGGGGGCGGCCACCGTCTACCGCCACTTCCCCACGATGGATGCGCTCGTCGAGGCCTGCGGGGAGCACTTCTGGAACGCCATAGACCCGCCGACCCCGGACGGCGGAGCCGAGGTCTTCGCAGGGCTCGGCCCAGGCACCGAGCGGCTGACGCGGCTCGTTGAGGAACTCGATGCCTTTTACGAGCGGGCCGAGGCCCCGCTCTGGAGTGCGGTCAGGGATCAGGACCGGGTTGCCTCGCTCTCCCGGTTCCTCGCCGAGGTCGGCAAGGGCGTCGGCGCTTTCGTCGCCGAGGCCTTGCGAGAGGAGCGGGAGTCGGATCGCGTCAGAGTCGCGTCGGCAATCGCCGACTTCGCCGTCTGGCGCGCGCTGTCGGCAACGGGCCTCTGCCGTCTGAAACGGCGGGAAATCCTCGTCGCCATGATCGAGGCGGCCGTCGTGCGCGCGGCGCCCAGTGACGGTGAATCGCCAGCGAGCGCCTGAAAGGACGCAGGGCGCACGCCCGCACCCCTTGACCCGCCTTGATGAATGGCTTGCGCAATCAAACGGCCGAAGGGCCGCATGAGGACGGCGGAGACCGTCCGATTTCGATCCCGTCCGCCCAGCCAGCCTGCCGCGACCGGGATCGAACCGGACCGATGGCCGCGTCCGCCATTCGGACCAGGCAGACAGCGCGGCATTCAAATGCTACGCTCATCTTGCCGGATCGGGGAATTGGATCAGCCATGTGGCCGGACCAAAGACTCTGCGACCTTTTCAGGGTTGAGCACCCAATCATTCAAGCGCCGATGATGGGCAGTTGCACGCCCGAACTCGCCGGTGCGGTCTCGAATGCCGGCGGCCTGGGATCACTTGGATGCGGAGAGAAGCCCGCGACCACCATCAGGGCAGAGGCCGCCGCCATTCGCGCACGGACGAACCGCTCCTTCAATCTGAACTTCTTTATCATTCAACAAGAGAAGACCGATCCCCGGGTACTGGAGGCAGCAAGGAAACGTTTGCAGCCCTGGTACGATGACCTGGGACTGGGCGACCCGCCGTCTGAACTCCCTCCGCCGGGGCGCGGTTTTGACGAAGAACGGCTGGAAGTCGTCCTGTCCGTGAGGCCGAGGGTCGTGAGCTTTCACTTCGGACACCCCGAGGCCAGCCATGTGGAAGCGATGAAGGCCGCCGGCATCGTGCTTGTCAGCTCAGCCACCAGCGTTGCGGAAGCGCGCGTGCTCGAAGCGGCGGGAATGGATGCAGTCATCGCACAGGGATGGGAAGCAGGGGGGCATCGAGGCTCGCACAAGCCGACGGCTCCGGGGGACGGCGTCGGAACGATGGCGCTGGTTCCGCAAATCGTCGATGCCGTGTCCGTTCCCGTCATTGCCGCCGGCGGCATCGGTGACGGACGTGGCATCGCCGCCGCGATGGCCCTTGGCGCATCCGGAGTCCAGATGGGCACGGCGTTCCTGAGTTGCCCGGAGGCCGCAACCGAGCCCGCGCGGCGGGAGAGACTGCGGCAGGCCACGGACCGCGACACAATGGTGACCGATGCGTTTTCCGGCCGGTCGGCACGGGCGATGCGGTCACGCTACGCGGAAGAGATGGAACGCGCCCGAGAGGCTCTTCCGCCTTTTCCACAGATGTACGCGCTCAGCGGTCCGATCCGTAATGCTGCGGGCGACAGCGAAGCCTCTTTCTTCCTTTACGGGCAGGCTGCTGCACTCTCAAAGGAAATGGCCGCCGGCGACCTCGTCGCACGACTTGTGAAAGAGGCACGGGAGGTCATGGGCTATCTATCGAGGCGCTGACTGGCATGTCGGCCTGTTGCGCTGTCCCGGGGCGGCGTGTCCCCCCGGGGTGTCCTTTCCGCCCGCCGAGGCCCCGTGGACGGCGCTTCCGTTCCGGCGCGAAGTCGTCGTTCGGGCAAGTGAAACAGCACTCAGCGTAACCGGCGCTGATGCCGTCACCGCTTGACGAGGGGGGCGGATTCCCAAGCTGGCTTGCGAGGGTCCCCAATCGTGTTGATCACACCATCGGAGGCTCATCCTTGCGCAAAACGCACATCGATGAGGGTCGGGCCGTCACGTGCCAACGACTTTGTCAGCGCGGATTCCAGATCCTCGATTGTTGTGGCCGGCTCGGCCTCCACGCCGAATCCTTGTGCGAGCGCGACCCAGTCGATCGGCGGGCGATCGAGGCTCATCATGTCGCGTGCCGTCTGGCCCGGCTGGGCACCGACCCTGGTGTACTCACCCAACAGGATGGCATAGGCACGGTTGTTGAGAAGCAGCGTCGTCACCGGCAGACGTTCACGCGCCTGCGTCCAGAGCGCCTGGACCGTGTAGGCCGCCGAACCGTCGGCCTGGAGCGTCACGACGCGCCGGTCGGGACGGCCCATGGATCGCGCTCCGACGGCCGCGCCGGTGGCAAGCGGTATACCGCCGCCGATCGCACCGCCGGTCACGGTGAGCCAGTCGACAGGCGCGGCCCGTGGCATCACGGCTCCGAATCCGCTGCCGAGGGTCAGCGCCTCGTTAACAACAATCGCGTTCTCGGGAAGGAGACGCGCGACCGTGGCGGCGAAACCTTCCGGGGTAATCGACCCGGAGACCGACGGGACGTCGCCGGCAAGCTCAGGGATAGCGGCAGGGGCGGCGCCGAGTTCTTCGGCCAGCGCGCGCAGGGCGGCGGCAGCGTCCTGGTCGCCGCGTGAAAGCGTGATCACCTCTGCGTCGGCCCGATGCATCAGGCTCGGGCGGCCCGGATAGAGGAAGAACCCCACTGGTGGTTGGCAGCCGACGAGGATCACGATGTCGAAAGGCGCAAGTTGCCGGATCGCGTCATCCACGGGATAGGCCACGGTGGGAAGGGCAAGCCTGCCCCTTCCGCGCGGCAGGAAGGAGATCATCGGACTGCCAATCAGCTCCGCGCCCGTCGCGCGGGCAAGCCCCGCAAGCAGCGGGTGGAGATTCTCGGTGACTGCCGCGGTGCCGAGAAGGATCATCGCCCGGTGGCCCGACCGGAGCGCCTGCGCGGCCCTCCCGATGGCAAGTGGGTCGGGCGGACGGGGTGCGTCTGGGGCGACGGGAAGGGCCGCCGCGCCGCCCCTGCCCCAGGACACATCGGCCGGCAGCACCAGGCTGGCGATACGGCCGTTGCCGGAGCCGGCCGCCGCCAGGCCGCGCGCTGCATCGCTGCCGATCCGCGACGGGTCGGTTCCGAAGGCGTGCCAGTCCGAGGTCGCGCCGACGAGCGCGTCTACGTCCGCCGTCAACGGGCTGTCGTGGGCCACATGGGGAATCGCATGGTCGCCGACGATGTTGAGAATGCCGCTGCCCGCGCGGCGGGCATTATGCAGGTTCGCGATGCCGTTCGCATAGCCGGGCCCGCAATGGAGGAGCGTCGCGGCCGGTCGCCGCGTGACCCGAAAGTAACCGTCCGCCATGCCGGTCACGACGTTTTCCTGCAGCCCGAGCACGCAGCGGATGCCCGGAATGCGGTCGAGTGCAGCAACGAAATGCATCTCGCTCGTGCCGGGGTTGGCAAAGCAGGTGTCCACTCCGGCACCGATCAGGGTGCGCACCAGGGCCTCGGCTCCGGTCTCGGCAGCAAGCGGTTCCGGTTCGGACATCCTTCATCCCCCGTTTCGTGCTAGTTCGCCCGCGGCGCTTCGACGATCAGGGCGTCGACAGCGATCGCACCGGTTTCTGTGACCATCAACGGGTTGACGTCGAGCTCGCTAAGCGTGTCGATGTGCGCCCCCGCGTAGTCGGCCACCGCCATGATCGCGTCGACGACCGCGCCAAGGCGCGCCTTCGGGCGCCCCCGGAAGCCGTCGAGGAGCGGGAATGTCTGCAGGCTCCTGATCGCCGCCTCCACCTCATCCCGCGTCGCGGGCAGCAGCAGCGTCCGCGCGTCCTTCAGGAGTTCCACGAAAATGCCGCCCGCGCCGATGACGAGAACGAGGCCGAACAGGGGATCGCGCTTCACCCCCACGATCAACTCGGCGAGCGACGCGGTCTGCATCGGCTCCATCAGGAAGGTTTCCAGCACCAGTCCTGGTTTGTGGCGCGCTAGAGCGTCCTTCATCCGTTGGGCGGCGGCCAGGGCATCTGCCCGTGTCTTCAATCCAAGCGCCACGCCGCCGACATCGGTCTTGTGAGGCAGGTCGTCATGCAAGACCTTGAGCGCCATCGGTCCGTCGAGCGTTTCCGGCAGTGCGCGGAGGCCCTCCAGCGTCAGCACCCGGCCGGCCGGCACGGGAAGCCCGTGGGCGGCCAGTCGGCGCTTCGACTCGGCCTCGTTTACGCTGCGGGGCGCATCGACAAGAGGCGCGACCGCATAGGGCGGGACGGTGTTTCCCCCGCCCTGCGAGCGTGCGCCATTACGGACCCATTTCGCAATGACCTGGGCCGCGTCGTGCAGGCCCTGAAGCGGAACTATCCCCTGCGCGATCATCGCCTGGCTGGCCTCGGGTGTTATCCCACCCGAGTTCACCGAGGCGTGGAACACGGGCTTCCTGCTGGTTGTGCCCGCCGAAGCCAGCGCCCGGTCCATCGCTTCCTGCGCGGACGCATCCCTGCTGGCGGGCGGGTACTCGATCACCAGCAACCCCGCGTCGACATCGTCCGCGAGCATTGCCGTGAACATCGGCGTCAGGAGCTTCTCGTTCCCCCAGTAACCCGCAGTGAAATCGAGTGGGTTCGAGACGTGGCCATAGGATGGCAACATCGGCTTGATCACGTCCACCACCGCCTTGCCCGGTTGCGGCAGGTCCAGCCCCGCGAAGGAGCAGTAGTCCGCCGCCAGTCCGTTGTCACCGCCGGAACTGGAGAATATGGCTATCCTCGGCCCCGTCACCGGAGCGGCCAGCGAGGCGAGCTTCAGCATCTCGAGGAACTGCGGCACGGTTTCGGTGTCGATCACGCCGAGCCGGTCGAAGAGTGCGTCGTAGTATTCGTTCTGCCCGGCGAGCGAGCTCGTGTGGCTGGCCGCCATGGCCGCGCCGAGGTCCGACCGGCCGGAACGGCAGGCGATCACCGGAACCCCTTTTTCGCGCGCGCGCAGGCAGGCCTGCGCGAACGCGGGAACGTCGCGGATGCCCTCCATGAAGAGCCCGATACAGGTGACGTTCGGATCGTCGATCAGGAACTCGATGTAGTCCTCGAAGCCGAGCACCGCCTGGTTGCCGGCACTGACCAGATAGGAGAACGGGACCGAGCGGTCGTTGGAAACGAAATGGCTGGTGACATTGCCGCTTTGAGAGATCACGGCCGCGCCGCGGGTGCCGGACAGTCGCGGGTACGGAGCGGGCCAGATGCTGCCGTGGTTGACGTAGTTGACAAGCCCGTAGCAGTTCGGCCCGACCACGGCCATGTCGCCCGAAGCGGCGATGAAGGCACGGTTGCGCTCCGCCCCTGCCGCGCCGATTTCCGAGAAGCCTGAGGCGTAGCAGACCGCGCCGCCTGCCCCCATCTCGCGCAACTCGTTCAGCGCGTCGATCGTGGCGTCGGCGTTGACGGCGAGGAAAACCGCGTCGGGCGGCGCCGGCAGATCGGCAATCCTCTGCACACACGGATAGCCCTCCATCTTGTCACGGCGCGGGTGGACGACATCGACGGTGCCCTCGAAGGCCTGTTGACGCAGGGTTGCCAGCGTCCGCTCGGCCTGCGCGCCGCCGATGAAGGCCATTCGCCGCGGCGCGAGGAGGCGCTGAAGGTTGCGCCGCACGGCCGGACGAAGCCGCGAATGGGACAGGTCGGGGCAATTGGTCGTCATGATCGCTCGGGGTCCTCTGGAAAGGTCGACGCGCAAGGGCGCCGTCAGGTCAACCTGCTCCGGCATCGTCCGGGGTCAGTCGTCGATATGGGGAAGGGGCGCGGCGGTCTCGAAATGCGTCAGGTCGATATCCGGCGTCAGGGGATACATCTCCGGATCCTCGTGGAACTGTTCGCAGAGCCACTTGCGCAGGATCATGCGGCAATCCTCCTGCGTGTAGCTTTCCTCCATCACCCAGCCGAGCCAGAGCCCGTCGACGAGCTGGGTCAGCGTGATCGCCGCCAGCCGCGTGTCCATCACCAGCCCGCGTTCGCGCGCGGCCGCGGAAATGCGGTGCTGGATATTGGTGCGGTAGCGGCCCCAGAGGTCGCGGTGCATCCTCAGCACCTCTGGCAGCATCCAGGCGGCGCTGAAGTAGTGGACCAGCATCTGCTCGAACCCGGTGTCGCGCAGAAAGGGCACGCTGACCGAATAGAACAGCTTGCCGAAGTGCCCGCTCTTGGTCGACCAGACGACGTGGCGGAAGAAGTCGTCGACGTTCTGTAGGTAGTACTTGTGCGCCACGATCAGGAGATCGTCCTTGTTGGCGAAGTAGTGGCTGATGAGCCCCCGTGACAGGCCGCTCTCCTCGCTGATCGTGTTGATCGTCGAGTTGATGTAGCCGTGCTTGCGCAGGGACTTGAGGGTCGCGACGATCAGTTCTGACCGCCGGGCCTCGCTCGTCTCCCGCATTTTCGTGGCGCGCCTCATGCTCTTCCTTTCACTCGGCCACCGGCCGCCCGCCGCCGGCCCTTCACTGCCGGTAAGGGCGCAGCAGATCTTTCGCAATCAGGTCCTGATGGATTTCCGACGTGCCTTCCCAGATCCGCTCGATCCTGGCATCGCGCCAGAACCGCTGGATCGGGAAATCCTCCATCAGCCCCATGCCGCCGAAGATCTGCACGGCCTCGTCGGCCACGCGGAAGACCATTTCCGAACAGTAATAGTTGGCCATCGAGGCTTCGGTCCGGTTCATCAGGTCGTTGTCCATCTTCCAGGCGGCTTCCTTCACCATCAGGTCGCCGAGCTTGATGTCCACCGCCATGTTGGCGATCTTGAAGCCGACGCCCTGGAATTCGCCGATGGTCTTGCCGAAGGCGCGGCGCGTGCCAGCCCATTCCTTGGTCATCTCGAAGATGCGTTCGGCACGGCCGACGCAATGGGCGGCCAGCGCCACGCGGCCATCGTAAAGCCATTCGTTCGCGGTGTCGAAGCCCCTGCCCTCCTCGCCGAGGATCTTGCGGTCGGGAACGCGGACGTTGTCGAGGTAGATCATGTTCGGGTTGTAGCCGCGGGTGACGATGGACTTCATCGGCTCCACCCGGACGCCGGGCGTGTCCTTGTCCAGGAGAAACGCGGTGAAGCGCTTCCTCGGCCCGCGGTCGGTCTGGTCGACGCCTGTCACGGCGATAAGGATGATGAAGTCGGCGATGTCGGCGGCCGAGATGAACTGCTTCACTCCGTTGATCACCCAGTCGTCGCCGTCGCGCACCGCGCGGGTCGTGATCGCCCGGGCATCCGACCCGGCGCCCGGCTCGGTCAGCGCGAAAGCGTCCTTGCGCTCGCCGCGGATGCAGGGCTCAAGGTATTCCTCGATCTGCTCGTCGCGGCACTTGAAGAGGATGCCGGTAACGCCGCGGTGCATGCACATGCCCAAGGGCGAGTGCGGCTTGCCCATCACCCGCTCCACCTGCATCTTGGTCTGCTTGTCGAGCCCGGCGCCGCCCCATTCTTCGGGGAGGTACATGTTGTCGAACCCCGCCGCGACCGACTTGCGGTGAATCTCCTGGCGGATCTCGTCGGGAACGCGGCGCAATTCCTCGACCAGCGCCTCGTGGGGGTAAAGCTCGCGCTTGCAGAACTCCTCGAGCGAATCGACAAGAGCCTGCTGTTCGAAACTGAGTGCGAAATCCATCGTCTTCTCCTTCAGGCGCCGACGAAGCGGGGCGCCCGCCGTTCGTTTGCGGCGGCGAGACCTTCGGCATGATCCTTGGTGACAGCGCAGATCTTACCCGCCGCAAGTTCCTCGAGTTGCTGGTCGGACAGGCTGCGGCCGTGGGCGCTGTTGAGAAGCCGCTTGGCCTGGGCGATGGCGACAGTCGGCCCGGAAGCCAGCTTCTGCGCGAAGGCCAGCGTGTCCTCCCAAAGGCGCTCGCGCGGGGAAACGTGGCTCACCAGCCGGTTGGCCAATGCCTCTTCGGCAAGCCAGAGGTCACCGGTGAAGGCGAAGCGCTTTGCCGCCTCGAGCCCCATGACCCGCGGCATCAGCCAGGTGCCGCCGCAGTCGGGATTGTATCCGACGTTCGTGTAGGAGCAGATGAATTTCGCCTTGTCCGAGGCGTAGCGGAAGTCGCAGGCGAGCGCCATGTCGAGCCCCGCGCCCACAGCCGCGCCGTCGATCATGGCGATGGTCGGCTTCGGCATGTCATGCACCTGCTGGACGAGCTTCAGCGATTCCTCCACCCAGTTCATGTCGGGCCAGGGATTGTCGCCCTGCCCCTTGCCCGCCCATTCCTTGACGTCCGCCCCTGCGGAAAAGGCGCCGCCGCGTCCGGTCATGACCAGCGCACGCATGGCCGCGTCGGCGGCCGCCTCGCGCAGGGCGCGGCGCAACTCGATGGTCATGCCCATGCCCAAGGCATTGCGCACTTCGGGGCGGTTCAGGGCGATGACGCCAACGGCGCCGTGACGCTCCAGCTCTAGGTATTTGTACATGCAGTCCTCCCGTTTCCTGTCCCGCCACCGGCAGCTCTGTTCGCTAGCGTCCGCTCCAGCGCGGCGCGCGCTTTTCGAGAAAGGCACGCTGCCCCTCGATCATGTCGTCCGAGGCCAGCATCCGGCGGTATTGGTCCAGATCGCCCTCGGTGTCGGCCCTGAGCGCCATCGCCTCCCGGTCGGGCATTCCGTCGACGACGCGCAGCGTCTCCTTCAGCGCCTGCAGCGCCAGGGGCGCGCCCTTCGCCATGTGACGGGCCGTTTCGAGCGCAAGGTCCATGAGACGGTCCCGCGGGGCCGTGCGATAGACCAGCCCCCAGCGCAGCGCCTCGGCCGCGGTCATCGGCTCGCCCGTCCACATCATCGCGGTGGCAACATTGTAGGGAACGCGGCGCGGCAGGCGTTGCAGCCCTCCACCGTCGGGCAGCAGACCCCGTTCCAGTTCCGGCAATTGCAGGAACGTCTCCTCCGCCATCACGAGGACGTCGCAGGCCAGCGCCAGTTCCAGCCCGCCGCCAATCGCGGGGGCGCCGATCGCCGCGATCAGCGGTTTCTTCAGCGCCCAGAGCGTGGTGATGCCGCCGAATCCGCCCGTCTCGGCGCCGGTGCCGGTTTCCGCGGGGCCAGACGTCGATTCATTGAAATCGAGCCCCGCAGAGAACGCCCTTTCGCTGCCGCTCGAGAGGATGCCCACGCGCAGGCCGGGGTCGTTCTGGAGAAAGAGCGCAGACCGT
Organism: Albidovulum sp.; assembly: GCF_008933605.1. Taxonomy (GTDB): domain Bacteria; phylum Pseudomonadota; class Alphaproteobacteria; order Rhodobacterales; family Rhodobacteraceae; genus Albidovulum. The sequence continues at coordinate 18,329 of NZ_WBUS01000008.1, read as the reverse complement.
TCCAGCGCTCGGCTGAGCCTCCGGCAGATGGCGTTGACCTTTGGCTTGACCATGCGGATCTCCAGCGTGGCGCCATCGCGGCGAAGCTCCACGAGACCGGCAAGATCGCGGTTCAGTTCAGCCAGCATTGCGACCATTCCTCGCCCGGACACGGCTGGCATAGAGATGCAGCAGGAGCGGTGGCACCGAGGTAACGATGAGCATCAGCGTCGAGACTGCCGCCAACGTCGGGTCGACGTCGTCGCGCAACGTGGCGAAGGTCACGCGCGAAAGCGTGGACATCGGCCCCGAGGCGACCATCAGCGAGATGATGAGTTCGTCAAAGGAGACGAGGAACGACAGCAGCATCGACGTTGCCACCGAGAACTTTACCTGCGGCAGTGTCACCGTCACGAAAGCCTTGAAGCGGTTGGCTCCGAGGCTGCGCGCGACCATTTCCTGGCTCATGTCGAAGGAACTGAACCCGGCGCTCATCGTCAGCATGACGAACGGCAAGGCCACGACCGAATGGCCGAGGACAAGACCGGCGGTCGTGTTCAAGAGCCCGCCGATCCTCGCATAGACGAAGAAGATCCCCACCCCGATGAGGATCGACGGAACCGCGAGTGGCGAGATCAGCGTGGCGCGGATCGTTTCGGAAAGGCGGAAGCTGGACTGATGGAGCGCGTAGGATGCCGCAACGCCTGCAAGAGTCGTCACGATCATCGTGAGCGTAGCCACGCGCAACGATACCCAGAGTGACCCGATCCATTTCTGTTCGCCGAAGAACGCCTCGTACCAACGCAGCGACCAGCCGCGAGGCGGGAAGGTCATCGCCGTGGTGGAACTGAACGACACCGGAATGACGATCAGCATCGGCACCACCAGATAGAAGATGACGAGCCCGACGAAGATGTAGAGCCAGAGCCGGTCGCGGTGGGACACGTAGGATTCCATCTGCCCCTCCCTACCTGCCTGCCGCCAGCCAGCGAACGAGCTTCAGGCTGACGAAGAGGCAGACCGCCGTCATCAGAAGCAGCAGCACCGCGAGTGCCGCCGCCGGCCCCCAGGTCGGATAGAGCGAGATCGATTCCTCGATACGCTGCGCGATCATCTTGATCTTTCCGCCACCGAGGATCGCCGGCGTGATGTAGAAGCCCAGGCACATCACGAAGACCATGATCATTCCGGCGACGAGGCCGGGCATCGACAGCGGCAGGAATATCCGGAAGAACGCATGAGTGGGCGACGACCCGAGGTTCGCACCGGCACGCATGAGGTTGCCGTCGATCGCCTTCATCGAGGCGTAGAGCGGAAGAATCAGGAACGGCACCATGATGTGCACCATCCCGATCACCGTCCCCGTCATGTTGTGGACGAGCGAGATCGGCTTGTCGATGACGCCGAGCCAGACCAGGGATTTATTCACGATCCCGTTGCGTTGAAGGATGATGAGCCACGAGAACGTCCGCACGAGGCCCGAGGTCCAGAACGGGACCAGCACGGCGAGCATGAGGACGCCCGACCAGGCAGGTGGCAGGATCGCCAGCAGATAGGCGACGGGGTAGCCGAGAAACACGCAGATGACCGTCACGACGAAGGCGATCATGAAGGTCTTGAGGAACATCTCGACATAGACCTGCTCGGAGAAAAAGAGCGCATAGTTCTCCAGGCTCAGACGGCCATCGCCCGCGACCACCGAAAGCGACAGGAGCCAGAGGATCGGACAGACCATCAGCACGAAGACCACGAGGAGCGCCGGCAGCGTCAGGTTGATCCGCATCCGGGTCTCGGCGCGGCGGTCACGCTCCAGCGCGCGCCGGTTCGCTTCGAATTCGGCCTGCCCGATCGGACCTGGCGCGGGGAAGATGCTGACGTTGGCCATGCTCAACCCTCCGCTCGCACGACACGAGCGTCGGCCCGTTCGAGTTTCAGGGCCACGCGATCGCCCGCCTGCGGAAGCTGGCGCAGGTTTTCGGAACGGTTCGCCATGCGGACCGAGACCTTGTGTCCGCCATCCAGCATCACCTCGAAAAGCAGGCTCTCACCCTGAAAGACGATTGTCTGCACCTGCCCCGTGAAGACGTTCGCATCCTTGCCGCCCCCGGCCGTGCCGTTAGCCGGGACGAGGCGCAGGCGTTCGGGCCGCAGCATCAAGAGCATTTCGCCCGCGGCCGGCTTCACCTCATCCGCAAAGTGGATGACCTGCTCGCCATAGGCGGGGCCTGCCGGAGTATGCCGGAGCGGGAGGAACGTCGATTCACCTATGAACTCGGCGATGAAGCGGCTTTCGGGCTTTTCGTAGAGCTCCGCCGGCGCTCCGATCTGGGCCAGACGGCCGCTTGAGAACACTGCGATCCGGTCAGACATCGTCAGCGCCTCGCGCTGATCATGGGTGACGGAAATCGTCGTCATGCCAAGACGGTCGTGCAGCTGGCGGATTTCGATCTGCATCGCTTCGCGCAGGTGCTTGTCGAGCGCCGAGAGCGGCTCGTCCATCAACAGGATCCGCGGCTCGAAGACGATCGCGCGAGCGAGCGCGATCCGCTGCCTCTGCCCGCCGGACAACTCGTTGATCCGGCGCGCCCCGTAGCCGCCAAGCTGCACCATGTCGAGCGCCCTGCGGGTGCGATCCTCGATCTCCGAGCGGCCGAACCGCCGCAGACGCAGCGGATAGGCCACGTTTTCCCCGACGGTCATGTGGGGAAACAGAGCATAATTCTGGAAGACCATCCCGATGTTGCGCTTGTGCGGCGGCAGGTGGACGATCTCCTGGTCGGCAATGCGGATCGAGCCCCGCGTCGGCCGGCTGAAGCCCGCGATCATCATCAGAAGGGTGGTCTTTCCGGACCCCGACGGCCCGAGCAAAGTCAGAAGCTCGCCCGCACGGATATCAAAGCTGACATCTTCGACAGCGCGCACAGTACCGAAGTGCTTCGAGAGCATCTGCACCTGGACAGGCAGGGCTGAAGTCTTTCGTTCTGTCATCGGAACAGTCCGTTGTTGCGCGATCTGGCTCGCGGGCTTCGGCGTGCGGGCCGGAGGGTCGGCCTGAGCGTCACCGAGAGGGGGAGGGTCGTGGCGGGATGCCCGACATCACGTCGCGCATCCCTGTGATCGGCAGTCGGTCACTGCTGCAGCATCACCGCATCCCACTTGGTCTGCGCGTCGGTCACATGCTCGGCCCAATAGGCCATGTCGGTCACCAGTTGCATGGCGAGGTTGTCGGTGCTGGTGACGACCTTCGCTGCCTTCTCGGGAGAGATCAGTCCAAGCTTGAAGGCGTCCTGGTTCATCGGGCCGTAGGGGATAAAGTCAGGAAGATTGGCCTGGTATTTCGGATCGAGCAGATGGTTGACGAGCCGCATCGCTCCTTCCGGGTTGGGCGAGCCCTTCGGCACAACGAGGCATTCGACGTCGAGGACGGCGTCGTTCAGAGTGTAGGCGTAGGGCGCGCCTTCCTTGATCGCTGCCTGGATCCGGGCCGCCCAGATCGTGAGCATGTCGACCTCTTCGGCGGTGGCTAGTTGGGTCGCCTGCGCGCCCGACGACCAGCTCACCGTTATATTGGGCTTGAACTCGGCCCATTTCTTCATCGAACGGTCCATGTCGATGGGATAGACCTGATCCTTTGGCACGCCGTCGGCCATCAGGGCGATTTCCATGTTCGTCGATGGATAGCCGCCACCGATGGCGCGGGTGCCGGGAAACTTCTCGACATCGAAGAAATCCGCCCAGTTCTGCGGCGGGTTGTCGCCGTAGACGTTGGTGTTGTAGGCCAGAACCGTCGAATAGGCGGTGAAGCCGATCCAGTACTCGTTGCGCAGGTTCTCCGGTATGCCGGCAGCGTTCGGAATCTTCGAATAGTCGAGCGGCTCCAGCAGGCCTTCCTTCGCAGCCGTGTCGCAATAACCGCCATAGAGCTCGACCACGTCCAGATCGTTCGCATTGGCCTTGACCTTCGTGCGCACGTCACGAATGCCGCCCGACAGGACAAAGTCGACCACGGTCATGCCGTGATCGGCCGGCAGGTAATCGAGGATGGCCTTGCGCACCCCCTCCTGATAGGCGCCGCCGTAGGACGCATAGCTCACGGTTTCCTCCGCCATGGCCGGGAAGGCCAGGGCACAGGTCGTCAAAGAAAAGATGGCACGCAGCTTCATTTCTCTCCTCCCATTTTGTGGCAAATCGCGCTTGCCGTAACGTTCCGCCGGATATGCCTTCTGGACGCCCCGTCCGGCCCTGCCTGGTTCGTCCCGCCTCGCAGGGCGGCGCCCCCTCCGCGCCGCCTTGCGGCTTTCCGTTTCGCCTGTGATCAGGCGTTGAATGCCCTCATGCCTGCCTGCATCGCCTCCCGGCACTCCGCGACCATGCGCTCCAGGAGTTCGGCGCAGGTGGGAATGTCGTCCACGAGGCCCATCACCTGACTTGCCCAGACGAGGCCCGCATCGACATCTCCACTTTCGAGCGCAGCCTTTCCGCGTGCGCCCGCAACCAAGGGCCTGATATCCTCGAACGTGGCGCCCCCCGGGCGGTTCTCGATCGCCACGACATCGTCGGAGACGCTGTTCTTCATCACGCGGCCGGTATTGCGAAGGGTGCGGAAAATCAGGTTCGTGTCGAGTTCCGTCGCCGTGATGAGCGCGCGCTTGATGTTGTCGTGGATCGGCGCCTCACGGGTCGCGCAGAACCGCGTGCCCATGTTCACGCCTTCGGCGCCGAGCATCATGGCCGCCGCCATGCCGCGGCCGCTGCCGATGCCGCCGGATGCGATCAATGGGATCTTCACCGCCCGTGCCGCAGCGGCGAAGAGCACGAGGCCGCCGACATCGTCTTCGCCGGGATGGCCCGCAGCCTCGAACCCATCTATGGAAATCGCGTCGACCCCTGCCCGCTCGGCCGACAGGGCATGGCGCACGGCGGTACACTTGTGCACGATCACCGCGCCAGCAGCTTTCGCCTTGGCGATGAATTCCTTCGGACTGCGCCCCGCGGTTTCGATCACCCTTACACCGCTGTCGAGCGCGGCATCCATGAACTCCTCGTAGGGTGGCGGTTTCGTCGTGGGAAGGATTGTCAGGTTCACACCGAATGGCCTGTCCGTCATGGCGCGGCATCGCGCGATTTCGCCGCGGAGCGCCTCCGGATCGGGCTGGGTCAGTGCGGTGAGGATGCCCAGTCCGCCGGCGTTCGATACGGCCGAGGCAAGCTCCGCGCGGCCGACCCACTGCATGCCGCCCTGGATGATCGGATAGCGGATAGCCAAAAGCTCCGTCACCCGAGTCCGCATTCCACCCCCCGAAGAATCGTCCGTCGAACCCGAGGATAGCCACGAGGGCACCGAACGCAATCACAATTTGGCCGGACGTCCAATCAATTTTCTGGCCAAAGCGGAAATGCTGGACGTGCGTCCAATTCGCCAGTAGCGTCAGACCGGACAGAAGAGGGATTCCTATGGAAGCCGCGCTTGCAGTCGGGGACCGGCGGCGCCGGACCGTCGTCTTGCTCCGTGAAATCACGTCGCGTTGCATTGCCGGGAGGGCATCTTGACCCCGCGGACCTCGGCCGCGCCCTTGCAGCCCGACGGCGCATCCGCCTGGATGCGGCTCTTCCGGGCGATGGTGATCGGAACCGTTTGCACTCCAGCAACCGGACCATGGTGGCGCTGATGCCGGCGATCCAGGCCGAGTTCGACCTGACAGGCACGGAGCCTGCGTATCCCTATGTTGCGACCATGCTGGATCTGCTGATCGGAAACCCGCCGCTCAGGCGATTTGGCGACCGGGCGGGCATCGCCCCGGTCCTCATCGCGGCAAGCGTCATCGACAGCCTGGGCTACATCGCTGCGGGAACGGCCGCATGCCCCGGCATCCCGATTGTCGCGCAAGTGGCGATCGGCATCGGCACGGCGGCGGCACTTGGTCCGCTGACGGCCGACAAATCGCACTGGTTCGTGCGGCGCCGGGGGCCCGCGGTGGCCATGGTGTCCGGCTCCACGTATCCTTCGGGTGCGGTATGGAGCACCACCATCCCGACGACCCAGCACTTCGGTGACTGGCGCCTCCTCCAGTTCGTGCTCGCCGCCGCCGGAACAGTCGCCGTGCCCATCGCGTTCCTGTTGCGGCGCGGCGTAGCCGAGCAGGCCGTTAACCTGGCCGACCGGCTTTCCGCGACACGGGCGCAGGATCTGGCACTCAGGCCGCGCAGGCTCACGTGGATGCCGGGCTTGGCCGGCCTGGGCTGCTGCATTGCCAATGCGATGTCGCAGGTCCGCTTGGCGGCACCTTGCACCGACCTCGGCTTCACGCTGGCAGAGGGAACCTCGTTGCTTTCCATGATCCTCGCGGGCGGGATCGCGTCACGCCTCGCCTCCCGGATGCTGATCGACGGGATCGGGGCAATGCGCGTCCTGCTTGCGGCGTCGGCGCTCCAGATGCTGGCCTTGGCGCTCCACACGCCCCCGGGCGGACTGGCTTCCCTTGCCTTCGTCAGTCTCGTCTTCGGGCTCGCGCAGGGGGGCATCCTCCCCGCTTACCCAATCCTTGTCCGTGACTACCTGCCAGTCCGTGCCGCGGGCGCCGCAAGTGGCGCGGTCTCGATGGCGACACTCTTCGGGATGGCCTTCGGCGGCTGGCTGGCGGGATGGATTTACGACCATAGCCATTCCTATTTCCTTGCATTCCTGAACGGAATTGCATCGAGCCTGCTCAACCTGCTCCTCATTGGCGTCGTCTTTCGGCGCCTTCGGAGGGTCGGCCGTCCCGGCGCCTGGCCGCTGGTGGAATGATGACCGAAACGTCTCACACGCGCGCATCGGCGACCGAAACCGGCGGACAGCCGTCGCCGAGACTGTCCCGGTCAATCACCGCAATCATCATGATCTGCCTCAGTTCGCTGTGCTTCACGCTGAACGACACGGTCACCAAGTTCCTGATCGAGAGCTACGACGTCACGATCATCATCTTCGTGCGCAGCGTTCTGGCAATGCCGCTGCTTGCGGTCATGGCGATCGTGCTCGGCCGCGACCGGGTTCGCTGGTCGTCCGCCTTCTGGCTCTACGCTCTCCGCGGCGCGCTTGGGTTGCTGGCCGCATATATGTACATCCGCGCCCTGGAATATCTGAGCGTCGCCGAGGCGACGGTGATCGTCTTTGCGTCCCCGTTCCTCGTGACGCTGGGTTCGGTCATCGTGTTCAAGGAGCGCCCCGGATGGCGGACCTGGGCCGCCGTCCTGGTAAGCTTCGCGGGCGTTGTCATCGCCATCCAACCCGGCGCGTCGACATTTCAGCCTGCCTCCTTGCTGATCCTCGCCTGTGCCTTCCTCTATGCCGCGATCTCCCTGACATCCCGGCGGCTTCCGGGCGAGGACAACCTCTGGACGGTGAGCATCTTCGGCGCAGCATTTGCGGCTGCCTACATCGCCCCGTTCACCGCCGGGCACTGGACCGCGCTGAACCTGAACGACCTGCTGCTGTTTTCCGCCGCTGCCCTCTGCTCCAGCTTCGGGATCGGCCTGGGTTCACTTGCCTATCGCTCCGCGCCCGCGTCCGATCTCGCTCCGTTCGGTTATACCGGTCTGCTGTGGTCCACCGGCGTCACGTGGATCGTCTGGGGCGCCATACCGGGCACCTGGACCCTGATAGGCGCTGCCATAGTGGCAAGCAGTAGCATCTTCTATCTGATCTCCAGGTGACGGGCCGGTTGTGCGGCCCTGATCACGTGACCGGCCTTCGCCGGCATCGGTAGGCCAGTGCAGGTCGGCGCGGAGCATGGCGCAGAACGGCGCGTGCCGAACCGCCTGCCGTCAGGGTGGCGCGCACCCCTGCCGACCGGGCCAGGTCCGGTCTCTGCGGCGACCCCGCGACCGGGCCGCGCGACTCCGGTCTAGAGGTTCAAACACGCGACCTGAGCCCCGGCTCTCGTCTGCAGGTCCGGAACGATCCGCTTGCAGTGCTCGGTCGCGATCGGACAGCGGGGGTGGAAGGTGCAGCCGGTCGGCGGGTTCAGCGGGCTCGGCGGCTCTCCGGCTTGGAGCGCGCGGTCGCGCCTCGGTGCGTGAATGTCCGGGATCGTGCCGAGGAGAAGGCGCGAGTAGGGGTGCTGCGGCGCGCGGAACAGCGCCTCGGCCGGCGCCATCTCGACGATGCGGCCGAGATACATCACCGCGATCGTGTCTGACATGTGGCGCACCACACTCAGGTCGTGACTGATGAAGAGGTAGGTCAGCCCGAACTCCTCCTGGAGCCGCCGCATCAGGTTCAGGATCTGCGCCTGCACCGAGACATCGAGCGCCGAGGTCGGTTCATCGCAGACCAGAAGCTCCGGCTCCGAGGCAAGCGCCCGGGCAATGGAGATTCGCTGGCGCTGGCCGCCCGAAAACTCGTGCGCATACTTGCGCATGTCGTCCGCCGCGAGGCCGACGGTATGCAGCAGTTCCTCGACCCGCTGATGCGTCTCGGCCTCGGTCGCGCGCAGTTTCATCTCGCGGATCGGTTCTGCAATGATGTCACCAACACGCCAGCGCGGGTTGAGACTTGAATGCGGGTCCTGGAAGATCATCTGCACCCGAACCGGGCGGCCGCCACTCCCCCGGCCGAAGCGGATCTCGCCCGAACTGGCGGAATTGAGCCCGGTCACAAGGCGGGCGACGGTCGACTTGCCGCAGCCGGATTCGCCGACGATGCTGAGGCAACTGCCCCGCGGGATGGAGAAGCTGATGTCGTTGACCGCATTGACGAACAGCTTCGGCTTGCGCTCCAGCACCCGGTTCAGCCAGGGGGCGGAGACATCGAACTGCTTGGAGACATGGGTGACGGACAGGATCGGCTCGGCGGAGATCATTCGGTTCCTCCCTGGTGCAGGAAGCAGGCGGCCGCATTGCGGCCCGCCGGGGTCAACGCGGGTTTCTCCCGGCGGCAGCGCGGACCGGCCATCGGACAGCGCGGATTGAAGGCGCAGCCATCGGGCCGCGCATTCAGGCGCGGCATGGCACCGTCGATCTGGGCCAGCCTGTCGACGCGCTCGTGCAGGCTGGGGATCGCGGCCATCAGGCCCTTGGTGTAGGGGTGGCGGGCGTCGTGAATCACGTCCTCGACGCGGCCGGTCTCGATCACGCGGCCGGAATACATGACGGCGACGCGGTCGGCGGTCTCGGCAATGACGCCCATGTCGTGCGTGACCAGCATGATGCCGGTGTTGCGAGTGTCGCAAAGCCGGCGCAGAAGCGCGGTGATCTGGGCCTGGATCGACACGTCGAGCGCAGTCGTCGGCTCGTCCGCGATGATCAGCCCCGGCTCGGCCGCAAGGGCGAGCGCGATCACCACGCGCTGCCGCATGCCGCCGGAAAACTGGTGCGGATACTGATCGAGGCGTTCGGAGGCGGCGGGAATGCCGACCTCGCGCAGGAGTTGCAACGCCCGCTCCCGCGCGCCCTCCCTTGACAGGCAGCTGTGCAGACGGATCGTCTCGACAAGCTGGGCGCCGATCGTGAAGAGGGGATTGAGCGCGGTCATCGGGTCCTGGAAGATCGCACCCATCTCGCGGCCGCGCACCTTGGTCAGCTCGACCTCGCCCAGCGTGTCGATGCGCCGTCCGCCCACCCGGATCTCGCCGCCGGCGATGCGGCCGGGCGCTTCCAGGAGGCCGAGGACCGCGAGGCCGGTGATCGACTTGCCGGCACCGGATTCTCCGACGACGCCGAGGATTTCGCCCGGCTCGATCCGCAGCGAGACATCGTCTATGGCGGTGAGCACGCCGCGCCGGGTCGGAAACTCGACGGTAAGGCGCGACACTTCGAGCGCCGGCGCCGCCGGCTTGGCCACCGCCGCGGGCGCGGGTGCGGGTTGCATCATCATTCGCGACTCCTTCGCGTGGGGGTTACGTCGAAGAGGGGGTAGGTGGGCGGGAAGATATCGGCCACATCGGGATGACCCGCGGTACGTTCCGGGTATTTCGCGAGGAGTCCGTCGAATTGGACCTGCGCACGCGCGCGGGCCGCCGACATGTCGATCCCGGCGACCTCTCCGTCGCGCATCGAAAGGCGTCCGTCGACAATCGTGGCACGTGTGACACGCCCGCTTGCGCCGAGGATCAGGGTCTGCACCGGGTCGATTGTCGGCGCCATCGCCGCGTCCGCCAGGTCGAAGACCGCGATGTCTGCCTTTCCGCCTGCGCGCAGCACGCCGATGTCGGAACGCCCGAGCGCAGCCGCCCCGGAGATCGTCGCGGCATCGAAGTACTCGGACGAGGTGCAGGCGGCAATGTCGCCCTCGGCCATCCGGCACATCATGATTCCCACCGCCAGGTTCAGCACCATGTCGGGGGGCGCGGTATCCGTGCCCATCGCCACGCGGATGCCCCGGTCCCGCAGCTTGCGGAACGACCGGAGCGCGCCGCCGTGGCGGATGCTGACCAGCGGGCAATGCACGACGGTGACGCCGTTGTCGGCGTAGCGGCGCAGGTCTTCGGCCGTCGCTACGGTCGCATGTGGCGCCAGCAGGCGATCATTCAGCAGGCCGAGGTCGTCGAGCCATTCCGGCGCGGTCTTGCCGTGCAGCGCCCGCACGGTGTCCAGTTCCATCATTCCCTGCGCCATGTGCAGGCGGACCGGGCAGCCGAGGTCCCCGGCGGCGGCCATCGTCCGGGCCAGAAGCGCCTCGGTGCAGGTCTCGACACGGTCGGGCGCCAGCATCGGACTGATCAGGCTGTTCCCCTGCCACTTCCGCGCAAAGGCGATCGCCTGGGCGAGGCCGCGCAAGCCGCGCGCCTCGTCGAAATCGGCGACCATGCGGCCGTCAGGTTCGACCACCATGCCACCCGAGCGGTAGGCCGGGCCGAGCCAGACCCGCAGGCCGAGGTCTTGTGCCGCATCGGCGGCGGCATCGAACTCCGCGACGGTCTCGCCCCACTCGCGATAGAAGAGCGAGGCGATCGGTGCGGCAGAGGTGATGCCGTTCAGCAGGAGTTGCGCGAAGGCGAAGCGCTTCTGGAACGCCAGCTCCTCGGGCGAATACATTTCGTAGGGCCCCCGCTCCACGTAAGAGCGGGGCCACACCCGGCCCTTCCTCGCGGCCGGCCAGTTGTCGTGGGCAAGAAGCGTCGTATCGAGGTCGGACAGCGCATCCAGATCCACGAAGCCAGGGGCGATCAGGGCGGCGCCGAGGTCGTGACGCGCCGCGACCTCGCCTTCGAATCCCGGGCCGACGTAGAGGACCGTATCGCCGTCGACCACGACCTCACCGTTCCGGACCAGCCGCCGGCCGGCCGGCGTGTCGGCAATCACCCACTGGGCGGTCAGCGCCCACCGGCCCCTGGGGCGACTGCCCAGGGGGATGTCGGCGAAGGCGGTCAAGGCGCCCCGACCAGCGTGCGGCCGTCGCGGGCCGTGACGTGGCCGCCCTTCACGACGAGCCGCCGCGGGGCGTGGGTGACGACCGCCTGCACGACCGTCTCGCCGTCGACCAGCACCAGATCGCCGGGCGCGCCGACCTCAAGCGCACGACGGGGTTTCGCCATCGCCTCGGCCCCGCCACCCGTGCAGATGTCGAGGGCGCGCTTCACCTCCACGTCCATCCGCAGGTTGTTGCGCAGGCCGACGAACTTCGCCCGTTCCAGCATGTCGCCGTTGCCATAGGGTCCCCAGGTGTCCTGGATCCCGTCATTGCCGGCGCCGATCTTGATGCCATGCGCGTCAAGCTGCTTGACCATCGGCGCGGGCGAGGACGTCGGTGCCGTCGTCATGATCCGCACGTCAAGTGCCGCGAGCCGCGCAAGCATGGCCTCAACCCTCAGATGATCCGGCATGCCGAGGCAGAAGGCGTGCGAGATCGTCACCAGCCCCTTCATCCCAAGGGCCTCAGCCCGGTCGAGGATCATCTCCATCGAGAACATGCCCAGCTCGCCGCGTTCGTGCAGGTGGATGTCGATGCCCTTGCCGTGCTTCTCGGCCAGGCCGAAGATCGCGTCGAGATGCCCCTTGGGGTCGCGGTCGACGCCGCAGGGATCGAGCCCGCCGACGAGGTCGGCCCCCATCGCCAGCGCCTGATCCATGAGTTCGACCGTGCCCTCGCGGATCATCAGGCCGGACTGGGGGAAGGCCACCGTCTCGATCTCGACCACGTCGGCGAGCCGTTCCGCCGTCTCCAGAACGCCCTCCAACGCCCTGAGCCGGCCCTCGGTGTCGATGTCGACGTGGCTGCGGATCAGCGTCGCGCCGAAGGCCACGCTCTTGAGGGCGTGCCGCATCGACTGCACATGCGGATCGAGGCCGAGCCGCGTCTTCATGTTGCGCTCGTTCTCGATCATCGCCGTGAGGCTCGCCCCGCCGACGTCGTTCTTGTACCAGGGCCAGCCCAGCAGCGACTTGTCGAGATGGGTATGCGCGTCGACGAGGCCGGGAATGGCGATCGACCCGCCCGCATCTTCCGTCGCGACATCCGGCGCGGCGATCCCGGGCGCGATCTTGGCGATCGCGCCGTTTCGGATCAGGATGTCGGCGGCATCGCCATCCAGGATACGCGCGTTCTTGATCAGGAGATTGCTCATCGGGTCGTCGGTCCTCAGCGGAGTTTCGGGTTGAGTGCGTCGCGCAGCCAGTCACCCAACATGTTGACCGCGACGACGAGGATGCAGAGCTGGATGGAGGGGAAGAGCACGATCCACCACGAACCTGAGAAGAGGTACTGGTTGCCGACCCGGATCAGCGTTCCGAGCGAGGGCTGGTTTGGCGGCATGCCGACGCCGAGGAACGACAGCGTTGCCTCGATCAGGATGGCGAGGCCGAAGTTCAGCGTCGCGGTGACGAAAACCGGGGTGAGCGTGTTGGGCAGGATGTGCTTGAGCATCAGCCGCCGCGCGGGCGTTCCGACAAGGCGTGACGCCTGAACGTATTCCTTCCGGCGCTCCACCATGGTCTGGGCCCGGACGACGCGGGCATATTGCACCCACGAATACATCGCGATCGCGAGGACGAGAACGACCGAGATCCCGGCCTCGCGCAGGTGAGGAGGCAGGAGAGCCTGCGCGACCGAGCTGACGAGGATCGCCACGAGGATGATCGGAATCGACAGCAGAACGTCGCCCACGCGCATCAGGACATTGTCCACCCAGCCGCCGAAGAATCCGGCGGTGAGGCCGGCGAGGACGCCGACTCCCAGTGAGACGAGGACCGAGGCGATGCCGATGAAGACCGAAACGCGCGTGCCGTAGAGGATGCCCGAGAGGATGTCGCGGCCCTGCACGTCGGTCCCGAGCACGTAGGGCATCTGCCCGCCCTCCATCCAGACCGGAGGCAGTTCGGCATTCCACAGTTCAAGCGCGGCGAGGTCATACGGGTTCTGCGGCGAAAGCAGCGGCGCGAAGAGCGCGGTCAGGATCACCAGGCCGAGCGCGATGGCGGCGCCGACAGCCGATCTGGAGCGGCTGAAACTCCACCAGAGGTCGCTGTCGCGCAGCCGCTCCAGACGGCCCTTGGGCTTGTCGCGTCGGGCTGTGACGCTGGCATGGATATCGGTCATTTGTCGGCTCCACGAAGGCGGGGATCGATGATCGCGTAGGTGACATCGACAATCGCGTTCAGCACCACGAAGATCAGCGCCACGATGCAGAGATAGGCCGCCATGATCGGCACATCGACGAAGGTCACGGCCTGGATGAACAGGAGCCCCATGCCGGGCCACTGGAACACCGTCTCGGTCACGAGCGCGAAGGCGATGAGGCCGCCGATCTGCATCGCGGTCAGGGTGACGACCGGCATCAGGCAGTTGCGCAGCGCGTGACGGAAATGGATCGCGCGGGCCGGAATGCCGCGGGCACGCGCGAACTTGATGAAGTCGGAACGCAGCACCTCAAGCATTTCGGCCCGGACGAGACGCATCACCAGGGTGATCTGGAAGAGCGACAGCGACAGCGCCGGTAGGATGATCGACATCCTTCCCGTATGGGTGAGAAGCCCGGTGGACCACCAGCCGATCTGCACGGTCTCACCGCGCCCGAAGGCGGGGAACCAGCCCAGGAGGACCGAAAAGACAAGGATCAGGCCGATGCCGACGACGAAGCTTGGCAGCGATATGCCGATGATCGACACGAACTGCATCGTCTCGGCGTACCAGGTCTGTCTTCGTATTGCGGTGATGACGCCCATCGGGATGCCCACCACGAGGGAGATGAACGTGGCGACGAGCACAAGTTCGAACGTCGCCGGGAAGCGCTCCGCGATCATCGCCATCACATCCTGCTGATTGCGGAACGAAATGCCGAAATCACCCTTGGCCGCATTGCCGACGAAGGTCGCAAACTGCGCGATGAATGACTGGTCAAGGCCAAGACGGGAACGCAGTTCGTCACGCTGCGACTGGGTCGCCTGTTCGTTCAGCATCAGTTCGACCGGATCGCCGACGAAGCGAAAGATCATGAAGGCGATGAAGCTGACGGACAGCATCACGAAGATGGCGTTTGCGGCGCGTTTGATCAGAAATGCGAGCATCAGGGCCCCCGGATGGAAAGACGGGCAGCGCGATGGCGCTGCCCCAGTTCTTCAGGGAGGGTTATTTCGTGACGTACCAGAGCCGCGGCTTGTTGTCCGGGAACTGGGGGAAATCCTTGAAGCCGGCCCCGACGGCCCAGGCCATGGGCTGCTGGTGCAGCGGCAGCATCACGATTTCGTCCTTGGCGATCTTCAGCGCCTCGGTCTGCATCGACAGCCGCTTTTCGCGGTCCAGCTCGACGGCGGCCGCATCGGTGAGCCGGTCAATCTCCGGATAGCTCCAGCCGCCCCAGTTGAAGACGCCGGCATTTCCACCCTTGCTGTGCAGCATCTGGATGAGGATGGAATAGGAGTCGAGCATCGGCTCGTTTGCCCAGCCGATCGTGTAGATATCGGCCTGGCCGTTCGAGCGCTTCGGTGTCTGCTTTGCGGTCGGCCCGATATCCAGGCGCGGCTTCAGCCCGATGCGCGACCACATCGATGCGATCGCCTGGCAGAACTGCTCTTCGTTCACATAGCTCTCGTTCGTACAGACAAAGTCGAACTCGAACCCGTCGGGGTAGCCGGCCTCTGCCAGCAGCGCCTTTGCCTTCTCGGGGTCGGCCGGAACAACGGTGTCGAGATCGGCCGAGTAGCCCGGAATCGGCGGCGCCACGAGCACACCGGCGTTGCGCGACCTGCCGCGCATCACCTTTTCGTGGATCAGGTCCATGTCGACGGCCATCTGCATGGCTTGACGGACACGCAGGTCATTCATCGGGTTCGGACCGCCGGCAACGAGCGTTTCGCGCCGGTTGAAGCCGAGCATGACGGTCCGCAGGTCGGTGCGCTCAAGCACCTTGACGTTTTCCGCCGCCAGAAGCCGGTCGATATCCTGCACCGGGGCGCTGTCGACGAAATCCACCTCGCCCGACAGCAGCGCCGCGACGCGGGTCGCCGCCGACGAGATCGGCTGGAATTCGATGCGGGTCAGGTTGTGTTGCGGCTTGTCCCACCAGTTCTCGTTCGCGACCAGGATGGTCTGCGCTTCGGGCGTGCGGGATTCGAGCTTGAACGGGCCGGTGCCGTTGGCATTGAAGGTGGCGTAGCCTTCCACCCCGGCGCTGACATCGGTGGGCTTTTCGGCGTTGTTCTCGACCAGCCAGTCCTTGTCGAAGATATGGATGTTGGTGAGGTCGTTGAGCAGCAGCGAATAGGCGCCGACCAGTTCGATCTCGATCGTGTGGTCATCGATGACGGTCGCGCTCTTGTAGGAGGGCAGGTTGCCCTTGAGCGGCGAGGAGGGATCGCTCACCCGGGTCAGCGACGCCAGGACGTCTTCCGCAGTGAAGGCATTGCCGTTGTGGAAGGTCACGCCCTCGCGCAGCTTGAACCGCCAGACGGTCGGCGAGACGACCTCCCAGGAGGCGGCCAGCGCGGGCTCGATCGAAAGGTCGCGATTGTAGCGGACCAGGCCCTCATAGACGTGATTGAGGAAACTGATCGTGTAGCTGTCCCCGTAGGAATAGGGGTCCAGCGACACGATATCGCGCTGCGCGCCCCAGCGCAGGGTTTCCGCCGCCGCCCCTGTGCCGACGAGCGTTACCGCCAGTGCGCCAGCCAGCAACGCGCGTTTCCGAAGTGCAGATTCCATCTCTTTCCTCCCGTATATTGGATACGTTAATATGCGTTTTCGTATCCACACATGGCATTTCGGTTCCTCCGAATCTCCCTGCAAATATGCCCTGCGCAGAGACACTCTCGCGAGAATCAGCCGATGCCCTCCTCTCAGGACGCTACGGCAGCACGGCGACCTTGTCTACAAAAACGTTCTCTATTGCATACACTTTATGTATACGATACATTCCGGATGAACGTCGCTATGTTGAGCGCACCACGAACGGCATCTCCGCCGGCACGAGACAGGAACAGTGGAACCGCTGGGATCATGTACAAATCCTCCAACCGCAGCTTTCCGGTATATGACTCCCTGCGGCAGGCCATCATCGAGCAAGCCCTGAAGCCCGGCGTGAAGTTGCCCGAGGACTCGATCGGCGAAGCCTTCGGCGTCAGCCGGACGATCGTGCGCAATGCGCTGGTGAGACTCGACGCCGAGGGCCTGGTCGAAATCCAGCCCAATCGCGGCGCCTCCGTGGCCGAGCCGACAATCGAGGAGGCCTACGACATCTTCGACATGCGCCAATGCCTCGAACGCGAGGTGATGCAGCGGCTCGGCCGCCTGGATCCCCGGCCCGTGGTCAAGACGCTCAAGGCGCACCTGGCCGAGGAGTCGAAGGCGCTCGGCAACGACGTCGCCAGGTCGATCCGGCTCGCGGGCGAGTTTCACATCCTCCTCGCCGAACTGACCGGATCGCGCGTCCTTGCCACCTATGTGAACGAGATCGTTTCTCGCTGCTCGCTCATCATGGCGCGGTTTGCGCAGGTGCATTCAGCCGAATGCGGTGTGCAGGAACATGCCGAGATCATCGACGCGATCAGCGACGGCGATGCCGATCGGGCGATAGCCCGAATGCACCACCACCTTCATGGGGTGCAGGATCGTGCCTTGCTTAAACCGGAAAGCGACCGGTCCGAAAATGTGGCCGACATCCTGTCACGCTACAGGCCCAAGGTCGCCAAGACCTGATTTTCCAAAGAGGCACAGATGGCCGATACCGATACGCGCAGCCAGAGATTCGAATTCGCCCAGCTCGCGCCGCGCGACCGCTACAAGTTGCTGATCGGCGCCGTCGTCCCGCGGCCGATCGCCTGGGTCACGACCGTGGACGAGAACGGCGTGCCCAATGCCGCGCCCTACAGTTTCTTCAACTGCCTGTCGGCGGACCCCGCAATCCTCGCCATCGGCGTGGAAAATCACTCCGACATGCGCTTCAAGGACACCGGCCACAACATCCGCGTCACCGAGGAGTTCACGGTGAATATCGTCGGATACTCCAATCTTCACGCCATGAACGTGACGGCCGTGCCGTTCGGCCCGGAGGTCAACGAGTTCGAGATGGCGGGATTGACGATGCTGCCGGGGGAATTCGTCTCCTGTCCGCAGATCGCCGAGGCGCCGGTGCGGTTCGAATGCCGCCGCTATGTCACGCTGAACATCGGCAGGTCGCGGGAGATCGTTCTGGGCGAGGTTCTCGCCATGCACGCGCGGCCGGGACTGGTGAACGAACGCTTCCATGTCGATCCCGATGCGCTCGACGCGCTCGGCCGCATGGGGGGGCACGGATACTGCCGCTCGAACCAGACCTTCGATCTTCCGACCATGTCGCTGTCCGACTGGCAGGCGCGGGAACCGCGCACTAAGGCGGCGGTCTGATCGTTCATCGACGTTCCGACCCGGAACGGCACGGCACTATCTTGCGAGGGCGAGGATCGCCGCGATGCTCTCGAACCCGCGCGCCCTTGTGCGTTGCAGCGGCGATATGCCCGTCGCGCACTTGAAGATGCGCCGCAAGGCGGCAGGTTCCCGGTATCCGACTTTCTCGGCAACGAGATCGATGGGCAGGTCAGCCGTCTCGGGCATCTGCTTTGCCTCCTCGGGCCTCAGCGGCGGTACGTAAGCGAGGGGTGTGCAGCCGGTCGCGGGCCGGAACCCCGCCCTGGGCATCTGGTGGAGCCTGGCGGCAGGCTCCGCCCTGACGGCCGCATTGCTTCTCGCGGGCTCCTGTCGCAGTCGGGGTGCAGACCCGGCCTGACGTCCTGATCCCCGGTTGCCGGCTGCGCCGGCAGGACGAAGACACATGCGTCGCCAAGGGCGTGTCGGCTGCCCGGACATCACCTAGATGGCGGGGGCGGGCCGGCGCCCCGTCACCCCGCTCCGGCGCCCGTGGCAACAAGGCCCGCGCCCGGCCGCTCGCCCCGCGCCACGAGGA
>NZ_WBUS01000168.1 GCF_008933605.1 Albidovulum sp. | reverse complement strand
GGAATCCGCCATGAGCTTCCGCCTCCAGCCCAGCCCCCCCGCCCGCCCGAACCGCTGCCAGCTCTTCGGCCCAGGCTCCCGGCCGGCGCTCTTCGAGAAGATGGCGGCCTCGGCGGCGGACGTGATCAACCTCGACCTCGAGGACTCGGTCGCCCCGGACGACAAGCCGGAGGCGCGGCGGAACATCATCCAGGCGATCAACGACATCGACTGGGGCGGCAAGCACCTCTCCGTCCGCATCAACGGGCTCGACACGCCCTGGTGGTACCGCGACGTGGTGGAGGTTCTGGAACAGGCGGGCGACCGGATCGACCAGATCATGATCCCGAAAGTCGGTTGCGCGTCAGACGTTTACGCCGTCGATGCGCTGGTGACAGCGGTGGAGCGGGCGAAGGGCCGGGAAAAGCCCGTGGCGCTCGAGGTCATCATCGAGACGGCCGCCGGCATCGCCCACGTCGAGGAGATCGCCGCGTCGAGCCCCCGGCTCCAGGCGATGAGCCTCGGCGCGGCGGATTTCGCCGCGTCGATGGGCATGCAGACCACCGGCATCGGCGGCACGCAGGAAGACTACTACATGATCCGCGACGGGCAGAAGTACTGGTCCGACCCCTGGCACTGGGCCCAGACGGCCATCGTTGCCGCCTGCCGGACCCATGGCGTCCTGCCGGTTGACGGACCGTTCGGGGATTTCTCCGACGACGCGGGCTTCATCGCCCAGGCGAAACGCTCCGCCACGCTCGGCATGGTCGGCAAGTGGGCGATCCACCCCAGGCAGGTGGCCCTCGCCAACGAGGTCTTCACGCCGTCCGAGGCCAAGGTGACCGAGGCGCGCGAAATCCTCGCGGCGATGGCGAAGGCCAAGGCGGAAGGCGCCGGGGCGGCGGTCTACAAGGGCCGGCTCGTCGACATCGCCTCGATCCGCCAGGCGGAGGTCATCGTGCGCCAGGCCGAGATGATCACGGCGGGCCGGTCCTAAGTCCCGTTACCCCCATGACGGCGCATGTCAGGCCGCGACCGCCTCGCGCGGCCGCGACCTGAGGAATACGAAAATGATAATCCCGAGATTCATCAGGTTCCAGGCGATGCCATTCAGGAAAGCCGCTCGGTAGGAGCCGGTCAGGTCGTAGATCCAGCCCGACATCCAGCCGCCGAGCGCCATGCCGAGGATCGTCGCCATCAGGACAAAGCCGACCCGCGCGCCGGCCTCCCTCGCGGGCAGGTATTCCCGCACGATGAGCGCGTAGGAAGGGACGATCCCGCCCTGGGACAGGCCGAAGACGAGGCTCACCACGTAGAGCGACGTGAGCCCGGCCGAGGGCAGGTAAAGCACGAGCGCCACCGCCTGCAACGCCGAGCCGATCATCAGCGCCTTGAGACCTCCGACCACGTCGGCGACGAAGCCCGAGCCGATCCGCGAGGCCACGCCGGCGAGCAGCATCAAAGACAGCATCTCCGCGCCCACGGCCGGACCGAATCCGAGATCGACGCAATAGGCGACGATGTGGACCTGCGGCATAGCCATCGCCACGCAGCAGCCTACGCCCGCGAGCGCGAGAAGCCATTGCAGCGCGGTGGGCGAAAGGCCCGTCGCGGCGGCACGATCCGCCGCGAGGCGCGTTGACTGGCTTGACATCGCCTCGGGCAACCGGCCGCGCAGCAGGAGTGCCATCGGCACCACCAGGCCGAGCGTCACCGCCGCGAGAAGAACGTAGGCGAAGCGCCAGCCCTGCGTTTCCACGACACCGCTCAGGATCAGCGGCCAGATTGCACCGGAAAAGTAGTTGCCGCTGGCCACGAGCCCCACGGCGATGCCCCGGCGTTTGAGGAACCATTGCGATACGTCGGCGATCAGGGGGCCAAAACTGGCCGCCGATCCGAAACCGAGAGCGGCATGGGCCGCCGAAAGCATCACGACCGAGTCCGAGGCCGCCGACACCATATAGGCCACCGCGTTCAGGCAGGCCGCGCCGATCAGCGCCGCCGCCATCCCCCAGCGATCGACCGCCCGGCCGATCCAGAAATTGCCGACCGCGAACCCGACCATCGTCGCCGTGTAGGGCACCGAGGCGGCCGCCCGGTCTATTCCGAACTCCGACTGGACGTTCGGCAGGATCAGGATGACCGACCAAGTGCCGACATTGCCCACGATCGCGACAAGGAGGCAGATCCCCAGTCGGGTCCAGGATTGACGACTGTCGAGTGCTGCGAATCTCGCCACGGTGGGCGCGACGCTAGTGGGCGACGCACAGCTTGTCCATCGCCGCTCGCGGTTGCAATGGCCCATTCCTGCCGTCATATAGGCGCCTGACAGCGGTCCCTTGACCCACCGCGGGAGAGCGCCATGAACTACCTCGAATTCGAGAAGCCCCTGGCAGAGATCGAAGGCAAGGCGGAAGAACTGCGCGCGCTCGCGCGGAAGAACGAGGGGATGGACGTCACCAAGGAGGCGGCGGCGCTTGACAGGAAGGCGGCAGACCTTCTGCGCGACCTCTACAAGAACCTCGATCCCTGGCGGAAGTGCCAGGTCGCACGCCACCCCGACCGGCCGCATTGCGAGGACTACATCGCCGCGCTCTTCACCGAGTTCACCGCGCTCGCGGGCGACCGCAACTTCGCCGAGGACCATGCGATCATGGGCGGGCTGGCGCGGTTCGGGGACCAGCCGGTGGTGGTGATCGGGCAGGAGAAGGGTTCGGACACCAAGACGCGGATCGAGCGGAACTTCGGCATGGCCCGCCCCGAGGGCTACCGCAAGGCGATCCGGCTGATGGACCTGGCCGACCGGTTCCGCCTGCCCGTGGTAACGCTCGTCGACACGCCCGGCGCCTATCCCGGCAAGGGCGCCGAGGAACGCGGCCAGTCCGAAGCCATCGCGCGATCGACCGAGAAATGCCTGCAGATCGGTGTGCCCCTGATCTCCGTCGTCATCGGCGAGGGCGGCTCGGGCGGGGCCGTGGCGCTGGCGACGGCGAACCGGGTGGCGATGCTGGAGCACTCGATCTACTCGGTGATCACCCCGGAAGGCTGCGCTTCGATCCTGTGGAAGGATGCCGAGCGGATGCGCGAGGCGGCCATGGCGCTGAGGCTGACGGCGCAGGACCTGCTGAAACTCGGGGTCGTCGACCGGATCATCCCCGAACCCGTCGGCGGTGCCCAGCGCAAGCGGGAAGAGGCGCTCCGGGCCGTGGGCAAGGCGATCGGCGAGATGCTGGCGGACCTTTCGGGAAGGAAGCCCGCCGATCTGGTGAAGGAGCGGCGTGAGAAGTTCCTCGCGATGGGGACCAAGGGCCTTGCCGCCTAGGGCCCGCCCTGCCAGTCCCTGACGGCGTCGAGCGGCCAGAGCAGCATCAGGATGTTGAGCGCGAGTCCGTCGCGGATCAGCCATGTCGTCAGCGCCTCGAAGCTGATCACGACGGCGACGCTGACCCAGATCGGCGCCATCCGCGCCAGCCAGAAGCCGCCGATCATCGCGAGGATGTCGACGACCGAGTTGATGACGCTGTCGCCGTAGTAGTCGAGCGAGATCGTGACCGCGCGGTAGCGGTCGATCACCATGTCGGTGTTCTCGATGACCTCCCACGCCGCCTCGACGAAGGTGGCGATCACGAAGCGCCAGTCGACCGCGATGCGCCGCGCAAAGGGCCAGAGGGCGGCGTAGAAGAGGATGCCGTGGATCACGTGTGACGGCGTGTACCAGTCGGTCAGGTGCTGCGAGTTCTCGCTGCTCATCGTCTGCCCATGCCAGAGCTTGACATAGCCGCAGGTGCAGATCGGCACCCGGCCCATCGCCAGCAGCAGAACACCGGCCAGCGTGACCGTCAGGGCGACGAGAAGCCAGGCAAGGCGCGCGCGCGTCATCCGGCGGCCGCGATGTCGAACCCCGCCTCCGCCATCAGCCGGTCGGAGGCGCCTTCGACCTCCGGCTCGATCCGTGCCATGAAGTCCTCGACCGGCAGACCCGCCGGGATGCGCGGCAGGAACTCCACCACCGCGAGTCCGGGTTTGCGCAGGATACCGTGCCTCGGCCAGAAAACGCCGACATTCGTCGCCACCGGCACGCAATCCTGCCCGAGCTGGCTGTAGAGAACGCCGACGCCCACCTTGTAGGGCTTCTTCGCCCCGGCGGCCACGCGCGTGCCCTGCGGGTAGATGATGAGCTGGCCGGGGGCCGCGAGCCCCGCTTTCACGTCGGCGACCATCTTCTTCATCGCCTCGCCGCGGCGGCCGCGATCGACCGGCACGCAGCCGATGCGGGTCGCGTACCAGCCGAGGATCGGCGCCCAGAGAAGCTCCTTCTTCATGATGAACTTCGGCCGCGGCACGACCGAGACGAGGATGATGATGTCGAAGAAGGACTGGTGCTTGGCGGCGATCACGACCTCGTCCGCCGGAACCTCGCCGCGGACCTCGGAACGCAGGCCGACAAGAAGCGCCGCCGAGGCGCGTACCCATCGGCAATAGGCATGGACGGCATCGAAGGCGGCGTCGCGGCGGAAGAGGACGAAGGGAGTCCACCAGAGCGCATAGGCCGCCATAGCCAGATACATCTGGCCGATGAAAAGCAGCGACAGGAGGTATTGCAGCGCCGTTCTCATTGCACCTCTCTCAGCGTCCGGAACGCGGCCGCGCGGGTCGCCCAGAAGGCCACGATAGCGGCGAAGGGCGGGATTGCCAGCGGCCAGAGCCAGCCCGTGCCGGAAAGGCCGAGCCCGGTGAGGAATCCGCCGGCTGCGTCCGCATTGGGCAGAAGCGCCACGGCGACCATGCCGGCGAGGGTCCCCGCCGCGGCGCCGGCGAGGGCGCGGAGCGTGAAGCGGCGGACGAAGGCGCGGGCGATGTAGGCATCCCGCGCGCCGATCAGGCGGAGGACGCGGATCACCTGACCGTTGGCGGCCAGCGCGGCGCGGGCGGCCAGCGTCACCATCGCGGCGGCGACCCCGCCGATGAGGGCGAGCGAGACAAGGCCCAGCGCCCGAAGCCGCCCCGCCGCCTCGACCAAGGGGCGGCGCCAGCGCGCGTGGTCGTCGAACACCGCGCCCGGCACCTCCGCCGCAAGCCGCAGCCGGAGCCCTTCGGCATCGAGGCCCGCCGCATCCTCGCGCAGTTCGACGAGGGCGGGGATGGGAAGGCTCTCGACCGGCAGGTCCGGCCCGAACCAGGGCGCAAGCAGTGCCCGGGTCTCGGCCGGGTCGAGCGCACGGGCCGAGGCGACACCGGGCGTGACCGCGAGGATGTCGAGCACGACCTTCGTTTGCGCCGCCATCTGTTCGGGCGGGGCGGAGATGCGGATCGTGGCCCCGTCCGCGAGCGCCTGCGACCAACGTTCGGCCAGCCGTCCCGTCGCCAGCGAGAGCGTGAGCGCGAAGACGGCGAGGAAGGCCATCGCGGCCGAGGTGAGAAGCGTGAGCCGTGCCGGGGCGCCCGTGGGCGGCACGACCCGGTCGGCCCGCGCATCGCCGGTGAGCCAGGCGAGACGTCGTTTCATCGCGGTCCTCACAGCTCTGCCCCCGCGACCTGCACCTGCCCGCCACGGATCCTGAGTACCCGCGCAGACACCTGCGCCTTGGCCGCGCGGATCAGGTTCATGTCATGGGTGGCGACGAGGATCGCGGTGCCCATCCGGTTCAGTTCCACCAGAAGCGTGAGAAGCCTGAGCGACATCTCCCAGTCAAGGTTGCCGGTGGGCTCGTCGGCCAGGAGCACCTCGGGCGAGGTGATGACGGCGCGGGCGAGCGCGGCCCGCTGGCGTTCGCCCCCCGAGAGCGAAGGCGGCAGGGACGCGGCCTGGCCGGAGAGCCCGACCCAGGCCAGCAACTCGTCGAGTTCGGTCGGGTTGGCGGCCCGGTTCGACACCGTGAGCGGGAGCGCGACATTCTCGGCAAGGGGCAGATGGTCGAGAAACTGGCAGTCCTGATGCACGACACCGATCCGGCGGCGGAGCCGGGCGATGTCGTCGCGGCTCATCCCCGCGATGGTCTGGCCGAAGACCGAGATTCGCCCGGCGACAGGCGAAAGCTCGCCGTAGCAGAGCTTCAGGAAGGTCGATTTGCCCGCCCCCGATGGGCCTGTGAGGAAGTGAAACGAGCCCGGCGGCAGCGACAGTGTCATGTCGGACAGAAGCCGCCCTCCGCCATAGCCATGCGCCACGTCCTGAAACTCGATCAACGCCCCGCCCCCTTTTCCGTCATGGCGAATATGCCATGGCCTGCGCCTGATTTTTCGGTTCCGGCCACAAACGCTTGGACGGAAAGCCTTTGATTGCTACAACATGCCCATAACAAGGACCAGAATTGCCCGAATACAGGTTCGGTGGGTGGTTGAGCAGGTAGGGACACCATGCGTCTGATTTGCCCGAGCTGTGGCGCGCAATACGAAGTGGACGAAAGCGTCATCCCCGACGGCGGGCGCGATGTCCAGTGCTCCAATTGCGGTCACGCCTGGTTTCAGCTTTCGGCGAAGCAGCTGGAGGCCGAGACCGACGAGGCCGAGCGCAGGGCGGCCGCGGAGGACGTGGCCGCGGCCGGTGAGCTCCCGGCGCACCCCGGAGACGAGTCGCCCGCCGACGCGCCGGAAGAGACACCCCCGGAGCCTTCTGGCGCCTGGGCGGAACCGGCCGAGGAACCCGAGGGGTCGGCCGATCAGGCTGGCCCGCCGGAACGGACCCGGCGGACGCTGGACGACGCCGTGCGCAACGT
>NZ_WBUS01000167.1 GCF_008933605.1 Albidovulum sp. | reverse complement strand
CCTTCTCGGCGACCCCGCCCCCCTTGCGCCCAAGGCCGCACGGATGCTGCGCGCGATCGAGACGGGCGAGCTTTCCGCCTGGCGCGCCCCGTGCGGCTACCGCCCCTTCCGGCCGGTGGCCCTCTGGCCCGAGCTCCGCCCCCTCGCCTTCTCCACGGCCACCGCCGTCGAGACCCGCGCGACCGAAGGCACGCCCGAGGCGTCCGAGGGCCGCGCCCATCGCGCCCGCCGGCGCAAGTCCGACCGGATCGAGCGGAACGACAGTTTCATCCTCCACAAGTTCGAGGCGATCCTGAGCTGGGCGGAATTCATCAACCTCAACCGCCGGGTCGAGGAGGACGAGAACGACGACGCCAAGAAGGCCGCCGACGACATGGACGAGATCGGCCTCGGCCAGATCTCCAAGGCCCCGGCGACACGGCTCAAGCTCCACCTCGACCTCGCGCCCGAGGATGTGGAGCGCGAGCGGCTTTCGGCCGAGACGACCTATCCCGAGTGGGACGCCCGCACCGGCAGCTACCTGCCCGCCCATGTCCGCGTCCTCGCCTCGACGGTGGAGCCGGGAACGGCGGAGCCCGCCTTCCGCACCGACCCCCGCGCCGCCAAACGCATCCGCGCCGTGCGCCGCCAGTTCGAGGCGCTCAGGCCCGCGCGAATCCTCACCGCCGGCCACCGCGACGGCGACGAGCTCGACACCGACCGCGCCATCCGCGCGCGCGTGGACCTCGTCGCCTCGGGCGAGGGGGACGACCGGGTCTGGCTGCAGAACCGGACGGAAAAACGCGATCTCGCGGTCTCGATCCTGCTCGACGTGTCGCGCTCCACCGAAAGCGCGGTGCCCGGCCACGGGCATGAGGGCCG
The DNA here is from genome assembly GCF_008933605.1 of Albidovulum sp. GTDB lineage: Bacteria > Pseudomonadota > Alphaproteobacteria > Rhodobacterales > Rhodobacteraceae > Albidovulum. The sequence continues at coordinate 5,874 of NZ_WBUS01000167.1, read as the reverse complement.
TGCCGTCATCGACATCGAGCGCGAGGCGCTCGCGGCACTCGCCTGGGGCCTCGACGCCTGCGGCGACGACTTCGCCGTCCACGCCTTTTCCTCGCTGAAGCGCGACCGGGTCTATGTGCAGACCGCCAAGCGTTTCGGCGAGCCGATGTCGTCCATGGTGGAGGCGCGGATCGCCGCGTTGAAACCCTGTCATTACACGCGTCTCGGCGCCGCGATCCGCTACGCCTCGGCCGGCCTCGCACGCGAGGCCCGCCGTCGCAGGCTCCTGCTCGTCATCACCGACGGCAAGCCCAACGACCTTGACCACTACGAGGGCCGCCACGGCATCGAGGACAGCCGCAAGGCGGTGGAGGAGGCGCGGCGTCTCGGCCATGCCGTCTTCGGCATCACCGTGGACCGCGACGGCAAGTCGTGGTTTCCCCGGCTCTTCGGGCAGGGTGGCTATGCCGTGATCCCGCACCCCGAGAAGCTGACGCAGGTGCTGCCGCAGATCTACCGGCAGCTCGTCGGCGCATGACGGACCGCCCCGATACCGACGGGAGCCCGTTCGACGACCTGCCAGGCGACCTGATGATCTGGGTGCTGATCGTGTCCGAGCTTCTCGTCTTCGGCGCGGGCCTCGCGGCCTTCCTCGGCGTCCGGCTGACCGACCCCGCGGGCTTCGCCGCCGCGCAGGACCACCTCCACCGCGCCGCCGCCGGGGTGAACACCGTCGTCCTCGTCACCTCGGGCTGGCTCGCGGCCCTCGGCGCGCAGGCGGTGGAGACCGGGCGCCTTGCCCGCGCCCGAGGGCTTCTGGCCGCGGCGGCGGGCATGGGTGCCGTCTTCCTCGCCATCAAGTGGGCCGAATATGCCGGCAAGGCGGCACAGGGCATCGGGGTGGAGACGCACCCGTTCTTCACCTTCTACTACCTCGTCACCGGCTTTCACGCCGCCCATGTCGCGGCCGGGATCGTCGTCCTCCTCCTCGTGGCGGCGCGCGCCCAGACGCGCGAAGTCGAGGCGGGCGTAGCCTTCTGGCACATGGTGGACCTCGTCTGGGTCCTCGTCTTTCCCGTGATCTATCTCCTGAGGTAGGCCATGGCGCATGTGACGAAAGCCTGGGCCCTTCTCCTCGCGCTGTCGGGTGCCTCGACGGTCCTTTCCGTCGCCGTCGCCCGGGGGGCACTCAGCGGCGGCGAGGTCACGCTCGGCGGCGCGGCGATCCTCGCGCTCGCCTGGGCCAAGGCGCGGACGATCCTCAACGCCTACCTCAGGCTCGACGAGGCGCCCGCCTTCCGCCGCGGCTTCGGCCTGACGCTTGCCCTCTACGCGCTTCTGCTGCTCGCCCTCTACCTCGCCGGGTAGTCAGCCGCGGGCCCAGGCCTCGGCCGGGTCTTCCTCGGCAAAGTCGCGCAGCGCCGCCACGTCCGCGATCTCGGCATGGTTCTGCAGCACTTTCACGCCGACCTTCCGCAGCTTCTGGAAGGCGCGGCTCAGGCTTTCGGGCTTCATGCCGAGACGGCCCGCGATCAGCACCTTGTCGTAGGGCAGCGTCACATCGCATCGCCCCTGCTGGCAACTCGCGAGTTCCAGCAGGAACTCGGCGACCCGCTGCGCCCCGGTCTGGGCCTTGAGCTGCTCCACCTGCGCAACGAGGCTGTGCAGATGCGCGAAGGTCGCGGTCAGGATCGACACGGCAATCCTCGGATTGCTCTCGATCAGGCGCAGGACGGCGTCCGCCTCGATCCGGATCAGTTCGCAATCCGTCGCCGCCTCGGCCGCGACCGGGTAGACATCGTTCCGGAACGCCACCGCCTCGCCGAAGCTGCGGCCCCGGGTGAAGACGCCGACGATCGCCTCTGCGCCGTTCGGCGCGATCCGGTAGAGTTTCACCCAGCCGGAGACAACGATGTAGATCGCGGTCGCCCGCTCGCCCTGCAGGAAGATCGTCGCGCCGCGATCGAAGGTCTTGACCCGTGCGCCGCCGAGCACGTTCGCCGCGACGTCCGCCGAGGTCCCCGCCAGCAACAGCGAGCTTCGCGCCACCGCCTCGTGGTCAGCCGTCATTTGTGCCATGAGCACCTCGCCATCCGTTCCTCCCGTCACTGCCACAGCCGGGCGGCGACTGCGAGTCTTTCCGGCACCGCGCCGAACGATCCGGCCGAGGCATCGCCGGGCGGTCGCAACAGGGACTCCGCCCAAAATTTGTGCGAAAGGCGGAATCCCGCCGGATCGTGGCCCGCCAAATCGGCAATGATCCACCCGAGCCATGCGCCCAGCGCATGTTTCGCACCTGCAGCAAGTTCATTCCTCTTGCGCAGTTCCCATATGCGGAGTGAATGCGCCATCGGGATCCCTGCGCTGAGTCGCGCCGCTGCTAGCCGGTTGTAAAACAAAACGAATGACCCCCTCGTCGCCCTTCCCCTCGCTGCCCTCGCGGCGGCGCTTCCTGATTGCCGCGACTGCATCCGTCTGCGTGCCGGCACTCCTTTCCGGAACTCGCCTCATGGCCGAGGAGACGGGCGCGCATCCCTTCTCCTTCGATCTCCTCACGGAGGAGGCCCGGGCGCGCGCGGCGACACCGCTGCCGGAACCTGAAGCGATCCCCCAGGTCTTCGCCGACCTGACCTATGACGACTACAACCTGATCGCCTACCGCCCCGCCCGGGCACGGTGGAACGCGCCCGGCATCACCTGGCGGATGATGCCCTTCCATCTCGGCTGGCTCTTCAAGGAACCGGTGCATGTCTTCGAGGTTGTCGACGGCATGGCCACCGGCATGACCTTCACCACCGACGACTTCGAGTACCGCCATCGCCTGCAGGGCAAGGTGCCGCCGGGCACCGCGCTGCCCGGTGTGGCCGGCTTCAAGCTGACCCATCCGATGAACCGCGGCGACAAGATGGACGAGGTGATCTCGTTCATCGGGGCGAGCTACTTCCGCGCCCTCGGGCTCGGCAACGCCTACGGGCTTTCCGCGCGCGGGCTTGCCATCGACAGCGGACTGCCCAAGGCCGAGGAGTTCCCCCGCTTCAGCGCCTTCTGGATCGAGAAGCCGGCGCCCGGGGCGGACACGATGACGGTTTATGCCGCGCTCGACAGCGCCAGCGTGACCGGAGCCTACCGATTCATCGTCACACCCGGCGTGGAAACGGTCGTGGACGTGACCGCCCGGCTCTTCTTCCGCGGCGACGTGGAGCAGCTTGGCGTTGCGCCGCTCACCTCGATGTTCCTCTTCGCCGACGTGAACCGCGGCGAATTCGAGGATTACCGGCCGCGCGTCCACGACAGCAATGGGCTCCGGATCCTGCGGGCGGACGGTGACGTGATCTGGCGCGCGCTCGACAACCCGAAAGCGCTCTCGTCGTCCTATTTCGGCGAGCCCGAGATGCGCCGCTTCGGCCTGCACCAGCGCGGGCGCGACTTCGACGACTACCAGGATGCCGGCGCGCGCTACGACCTGCGCCCCTCGGTCGATATCGAGCCTCTCGGCGACTGGGGAGCGGGCAAGGTCCGGCTCTTCGAGATTCCGACCACCGTCGAGGTCCACGACAACATCGGCGCCTTCTGGATCCCCGACACGCCGGTGAAGGCCGGTGATGCGCGCGAGTTCGCCTACCGGATGCACTGGGGTCGGCTGGAACCGGACTACGGCGACGACAAGGCCATCGTCTGGGCCACCCGCGGCGGGACCGGCGGCCCGGCCGGGCTTGAAAACCCGCCCGACACGCACAAGTTCGTCGTCGACTTCAAGGGCGGGATGCTCGGCCGCCTGCCAGCAGACGACGCAGAGGTGAAACCGGTGCTCACGATCAACGGCGGCACCGCCGATGTGACGACGTTGTCCAGGCTTCCGGATGGCGACGTGTGGCGGCTCGTGGTCGATGTCGCGTCGGAACCGGGCGCGCTGGTCGAGATGACGGCGCATGTCGCCGGCTACGGCCGCAAGTTGTCCGAAATCTGGTCCTTCCAATGGGTGAAGCCATGACCCCCTCCGACCTGTCCGGCACGGCCGCTTTCGAGGGCGCCATCGCCACGGCGCTTGCCGCCGCCTCCCTGCCCGACGCGCCCCTGGCCATGCCCGAGCAGCGGCTCGATCCCGTCCACCCGTTCGGGGCGCTGCGCGCGCTTCTCGCCGCACCCCGGCGCCGCGCGGAGCCGTGAGATGACGGCGACCCGCCCGCCCGTGCTGCTCAGGACGGTCGCGGTCCTCGTGCCGCTGGTCGCGGGCGGCGGCGCGGCCGCGCTCTTCATCCAGTATTCCTCCGCGGCGGGACTGACAGCGTGGGCCTGGGTTTCGGCCGCCCTGCTCACCCTCTCGACGGCCTGGCTCGCCTGGGGTGCGATGCTTGCCCTCATCGGTCTCTGGCCGACACCGCGGGTGCCGCCGTCCGCCGCGCCGGTGCGCGGGCGGACCTGCGTGCTTGTGCCCGTCTGCAACGAGGACCCCGCCTCGACCTTCGCCCGCGTCGCCGCGATGATGGCGGCACTGAGGGACGCGCCGGCGACGATCCATTTCGCCATCCTCTCCGACAGCTCGCGGCCCGAGGCCGTGGCGGGCGAGGCCTTCTGGTTCACCCGCCTCATGGCCGAGACCGGTGGCGAGGAGCGGCTCTTCTACCGGCGGCGGGATCGGAACACCGGCCGCAAGGCCGGCAACATCGCCGATTTCTTCCGCCGCAGCGGCGCGGCCTACGACCATGCGGTGATCCTCGACGCCGACAGCCTGATGGAACCCGGCACGATCCTCGAGATGATCCGGCGGATGGAAGCCGACCCCCGGCTCGGCCTTCTCCAAACCCTGCCGGTGATCGTCCGGGCAGGCTCCGTCTTCGGCCGCGCCATGCAGTTCGCCGCCGCCTTCTACTCGCCGGTCTTCGCCCGCGGCCTCGCGCGGCTGCAGGGCGGCGCGGGGCCCTTCTGGGGTCACAACGCCATCGTCCGAACCCGCGCCTGGGCGGAAAGCTGCGGCCTGCCCGAACTCCCCGGAAAGCCGCCCTTCGGCGGCCACATCCTCAGCCACGACATCGTCGAGGCCGCGATGCTCGCCCGTGCCGGATGGGACGTGCGGGTGGACCCCGACCTCGGCGGCTCCTACGAGGAAGGTCCCGAAAGCCTCATCGAATACGCCAAGCGCGACCGGCGCTGGTGCCAGGGCAACCTCCAGCACAGCCGGGTGGTCACCGCCGCGGGCCTTCTCGGCTGGAGCCGGCTCTCGATGGCGCTCGGCATCGTGTCCTACATCGCGCCGGTGTTCTGGGCGGGCTTCCTCGTCGCGGCCGTGGCCGACCGCGCCACCCTCCCGCCGCCGGACTATTTCCCCGACCCGCACCAGTTCTTCCCGGTCTTCCCGAGCGACGAGACGGCGAAAGCCATCGGCCTCTTCCTCGGCATCATCGGCCTTCTCGTCATGCCGAAGCTCCTGATCCTGATCGAGGCCTGGGCCACGGGCCGGGCGCGAAGCTACGGCAGCATGGCGGGCGTGGCGCTTTCGGGCCTCTTCGACCTTCTGCTGTCCAGCCTCATCGCGCCGGTGATGATGGCCTACCAGACGCGGTCGGTCATCCAGGTGCTGCGCGGCGCCGACGGCGGCTGGCCCCCGAACCGGCGCGGCGAGGCGCGGCTGACGCTGGGTGAAGCCTTCGAGGCGAGCCATTTCATCGTCGCCCTCGGCCTGGCCGGGCTCTTCGCCGCCGGGCACTGGGGCGCGGGGCTCCTGCCCTGGCTCCTGCCCGTGCTCCTGCCGATGATCCTTGCGCCGGTCCTGATCGCCTGGACCTCGCGGCCCGCGGCGTCGCGGGCGCTCTTCGCGACGCCGGAAGGGCGGTCGCTGCCGCCGATCCTGGCCGCCCACGATGCGATCCTCGCGCGCTGGACCGGCATGTCCGACGC
>NZ_WBUS01000007.1 GCF_008933605.1 Albidovulum sp. | reverse complement strand
GGCGTCACTTGAGAAAATGGCCCGAGAGATAGTCTTCAGCGATCCGGCAGGCGCCCGTCGCATAGGCTGCGCCGAGCTGCCGCGCCTCGACGGCATGTTCGTAATGGAAGCCGACCCAGCCGACGAGCAGCATGCGCCTGAGCATGATCAGCGTCGGAAGTATGTCGCGGTCGGTGCGCGACAGTGGCCGGTTACCGGTGTAGCCGCCTAGCCAGGCCTCCATCCAGTCGGCGACGCGGGCGTCGTCCTCCATGAAGCTGACGGCCGTGGCGAAATCGTTCAGGTACCAGGAGTATCCGCAGTCGTCGAAGTCGATGACCGAAAGCCGATCGCCGTCGATCAGAAGGTTCGCAAGACGCAGGTCGTTGTGACACAGACCGAACCTGTTGGGCGCGCGCCCGTAGTCCGCCAGCCGTCGGCGGATTTCTGCGGTGGCACGGGAAAGGATGTCCTGCTCCTCGGCGCCGGCGCCGGGCGCATCCTGCCAGCGCCCCCAGAGTGCCTTTTCCAGCACGGCGGTGTCGTCATAGGTGAAGCGTCGGAAGACGGCCGGCCGCCGCCAGCCCATGCCGAAAAGATGCATTCTCGCCGCAAGATCGCCAAGCCGACCGAAACCTCGGATCAGGTCGGCGTCGGCCGACGGGGCGGCGCCGGGCAGCCAGTCAAACAGAGTGACATGGCGGGCGGGGCCGTTTTCGACCGCCACGGTGCGCACCCGGCCGCCGTCGCGCGCCTCGATGGGGGTGGGCGCGTCAACGACGCGCGCGCGGCGCAGCGCATCGATCCACATGAGTTCGGACTCGATCTCCTCGCGCGAATGGTAGTTGGGGCGGTGAACCCGCAGCGCCGCGGATCGTCCCGTGGCCGGGTCGTCGACACGGTAGGTCCAGTTTTCCGAGACGTTGACAAGGCTGAAGACCAGATCAGGGGAAAAGTCATAATCTGCCAAAACGGATTTCACGGCCCTGTCGAGCGATTCGGCGATGGCGTCTCCTCCTATCATCCGGTCCCCCTTCGCCGGCCATGCTCCGCCGGACGCGCCATCGGCGAACGACCAAGTCCCATCTGGCCCAATGGTCCAACTAATAGACATTAGTTCCAGCGAAACGTCCCGTTGTCAATATCCCGGAGCGGTTTTTTCGAGCGGACGCAACCATACTCTTGCCTTGCGCCCGGAAGCTCATATGGTAGATTGGTCTGCGAATTAGACATTTGGGGCCGGACCCATGTCTGCCAGCAACGGGGAGCGAAGCGATGTCTGCGGAACCGCGGTCAACCGGAGAGGACCGGGACTACAGGGCCCCCGAGGGCTTTCTGGCCAAGGCGCCGATCAGCAATGCCGTCCGCGTCGGCGATGTCATCTATATTTCCGGCCAGATCGGCATCGACGAGACCGGCGCCGTGGTGCCCGGCGGGATCGGCGGCCAAACCCGCAAATGTCTCGAGAACATCCGCGAGATCCTCGCCAGCTATGGCGCGACCCTGGCCGACGTCGCCCAGACGCGGATATTCCTGACCGATTTCGCCGGCTATGCCGACTACAACCGCGTCTATCAGGAATTCTTCTCGGCACCATTCCCGACCCGCTCGACCGTCGGCACCCCCGCCCTCGCGCTCGGCGCCCAGATCGAGATCGAGGCGGTCGCGTTCCTGCGCAGACAGGGGCGCTGAACCGGCGCTGAACGCCACACGGTCAGGCCACAAGGACGCGGCCGCGACGCAACAGGAGAATCCGATGAACCACACGCTTCCCAACTGGCACGGCAGCGACCTGAGCGAGGCCGAAATCCTTGACCAGCTTCCGCCCCTCGAATGGGACTACGACACTGCGGTGGAGAACCGCGAAAGATACCTTTCTCCGGTCCTCAAGACGTTCCAGGCCACGACAAGGCCGATCCTGCTGCGCAGCGGCCTTGGGCAGTATCTTTGGGATGCCGCGGGCAACCGGTTCATCGACACCGTGGCGATGAACCAGGCGATCAGCGCCGGCTACCGCAGCCCCTACGTCATGACGGCGGTGAAGCAGCAGCTGGACAGCATGCAGCATTGTTCTACGATGTGGATGCACCCCGGGCCCGCGTCGCTCGCCAAGTCGCTGGTCGACAAGATGCCTGCGGGCGACTGGGTGGTCCATTTCCTGTCGAGCGGCACCGAGGCCGTCGACCTCGCGGTGACAATGGCGCGCAACTACACCGGGCGGCATACGGTTGTCGGCCTGCGCTCTGCCTACCACGGTGGCGTCGGAGCCGTAGCCAATGCCCTGACCTCGATCAGCCGCTTCCACCACAAGGTCACGGGGGCGTCGGGCATCCTGCACGCGACCAACCCCGACCAGTATCGCGGCATCCACGGCGCCGGGGTGGAGCCATACGTCGCAGAGTTCCGCGCTCTCATGGGGGCATCGACCAACGGCGAGCTGGCCGCCTATATCTTCGAGCCGATCCAGGGCTACGGCGGCGTGATCCCGCTGCCGACCGAATACATCAAGCAGACGATGGAGATCGCCCGGTCGATGGGCGGCGTGGTGATCTGCGACGAGATCCAGACCGCGATCGGCCGCACCGGCAAGCATTTCTACGGCTTCATGGAACACGGCATCGTCCCCGACATGGTGGTGATGGCGAAGGGGCTCGGCAACGGCTTCCCGATCTCGGCCGTCGTGGTGCGCCGCGACATCGCCGAGGCGATGACCTCGCGATCTTTCATGAGCACCTACGGCTCCAACCCGACCTGCTGCGCGGCGGCGCGGGGCGTGATGGCGGCACTCGGCCCTGGCGGCTTGCAGGAAAACGCGCGCATCGTCGGCGAAGAGGCGTTGAAGATGTTCCGCGAGTTGCAGACACGGCACGAAGTGATCGGCGACATCCGGGGATCGGGCATGATGATAGGCGTCGAACTGGTGAAGGATCGCGATACCAAGGCGCCTGCCTCTGAACTCGTGGCGAAGATCGCCGACCAGATCGCCGATTCGGTGATCGTCACCAAGGCCGGCGCCAATGCCAACGTGTTCCGGCTGGTGCCGCCGCTCTGCCTGACGGTCGAGGATGCGGCCGAGGTGATCGACCGGCTGGATGCCCTTTTGAGCAAGCTTGCCTGACGTGCCCGACCGGAGGCCCGCGCCGTGAATACCGGAACTTTCTTGACCAAGGCCGCGCGCTTCAATCCGTCGAAAATTGCCCTGGTCGATAGCGGAATGACGCTTCGATACGACGAGATGAACGCCCGCTCCGCCGCCTTCGCGGCAGGCCTGCGCCGGCGCGGCTATGCGGCAGGCGACCGGGTCGTCCTGTTCATGCCGAACCGGGCAGACTATATCGTGGCGCTCTTCGCCCTCTTCAAGGGCGGCCTTGTGGCGGTGCCGGCGAATGCCAAGCTTCATACGTCCGAACTTGGCTTCATCGCCGGCCATTGCGGCGCGCGCGGCGTTGTCTGTTCGCGGAAATCCCGGGCGGTGGTGGAGGAGGCGCTGGCCGGCATGTCCGGCATCGACCTGATCGACACCGACTCCGAGGGCGCGGACTCCTTCCAGGCAATCGTCGACGACGGCTTGGATCATCGCGCCGAGGACGCCGAGGTGGCGCCAGACGACCTTGCCTGGATCTTCTACACATCGGGAACGACGGGGCGGCCGAAGGGGGCCATGCTGACCCACCGCAACCTCTGCGCCATGACTATGAACGCGCTTGCCGATGTCTGCGACTTCCAGCCCGAGGACGTGGTGCTGCATGTGGCACCCCTGTCTCACGGCTCGGGCCTCTATGCCCTGCCCTCGATCGCGCGCGGGGCTACCAATCTGATCTATGCGGGCGGCTCGTTCGATGCCGCCGACGTGCTGGCGACGATCGCGCGCGAAAGGGTGACGATCCTTGCCTTCGTCGCGCCAACCATGATCCACATGCTTCTGGAGACCAACCCCGCCTTGAAGGTGCCGACGCTGCGGCGCGTTCCCTACGGCGGCGCCCCGATCGACCCCGGCCTCGCCGAAGCCGCAATGGCCCGTTTCGGTCCGATCTTCGCCCAGCTTTATGGCCAGGGCGAATCGCCCATGACGATCAGCGCGCTCCGGCCTCGGGACCACCACGGAAGGGTGCTCTTTTCGGCCGGCACGGTACGAACCGATGTCGAGGTGCGTCTTGTCGACGAGTCCGGCCAGCCCGTGGTCGACGGCGCGGAAGGCGAGATCTGCGTGCGGGGTGATGTGGTGATGCGCGGCTACTGGAACGACGCCGCGGCCGACGCGAAGGCGCTCAAGGATGGCTGGCTTCACACCGGCGATGTCGGCCGGTTCGAGGACGGCTATCTCTACCTTTTGTCGCGGATGAATGACGTGATCATTTCAGGCGGAAGCAACATCTACCCGCGCGAGATTGAGGATGTGCTGATGCTGCATCCCGCCGTGCGAGAGGTCTGCGTCTTTGGCGAACCCGACGGGAAATGGGGGGAATCGGTTACCGCCGCCGTCGTCGCCTCGGGGCCGGTGGCGGCCGAGGACTTGCAGGAGTTCTGCCGCCAGCACATCGCAAGCTTCAAGAAGCCGAAACGCATCGCCTTCGTAGAGTTTCTGCCGAAGAACGCGTATGGCAAGATCGTCCGCCGCGAGGTGAAGGCCAGTCTCTCCGGCGGCTGATGTGGGCGGCTCGGCAGCCGGCCGGACTTCTCACTCCGCCGCCGCCACGACGCATGCGCTGCCGCCGTCGCGGATCGCGGTGGCGAGTGTGTCGGGGGGCTGCTCGTCGGTGATCAGCGTCAGCGCAGCGGACCAGCCGCGCAGATGCACCAGCGCGCGTTTCCCGAACTTGGAATGATCGGCCAGGACCACCCCAAGGTTGGCATGGGCGAGCATGGCGGCATAGACCTCGCCCGCGCGCAGCATCGCCTCGCTGACCCCGGACGGATCGAGCCCCGAGGCGCCGATGATGGCGACCTCGGCGCGATAGCGTTCAAGCGCCCGGATCGTCTCTGGGCCGAAGACCATCCGTTCCTGCGGCTCGAACGTGCCAGGAAGCAGCATGACCTCGATCAGCGGACTGGACGCGAGCTCCACCGCGATCGGATAGGCGGGGGTGATGACGGTGATGCGATGACGGGTTTCGCGCAACACCCGCGCGAAGGTGAACATGGTCGCCCCGCCGCCAAGTACCAGCGTCTCGGCGCTTTCGTACCGCGCGACGGCGGCGCGGGCGATCGCCCTGCGTTCGGGGACGAAAAGTCGCAGCCGTTCGTTCAGCGCGGGTTCGAACCGATTGCCGGTACTCACGGCGCCGCCGAAGGTGCGGCTCAGCCGCCCGATCTGGTCCAGCTCCGAAAGGTCGCGGCGAATTGTTTCGGTGGAGACATCGAGCTCCTCGGCGAGCTGGTTCACCCTGAGCGAGGGGTTGGCTTCCAGAGCGGCGAGGATTCTGCCCTGCCGCAGTTCCTTGCGCGATTGCGTCCTTGCCACGGGAAAGCACCAGAATTGCCACGCCTTGGCCGAAAGAAGCAGGTGGGGGCGGGGCGGTCAACAGCAATTTTGCCCGACTAGCAACATTTCTATGTTGTCTAATGCCGAATAAAGTGACAGACTTCAGTCAAACGGAGGTGCGCTCGTGTACAACTACGGATTCTTCAGTTTCGACTCGAAGGACGAGCTGCTTGCCAAGGCGATTGAATACTGGAACCCCGGCAAGACGAAGTTCTGGCAGGACGCAGGGATCGACCTGGTGATCGATCGCCGCGAGGGTTACTTCCTCTACGACATGTCTGGTCGCCGCCTAATCGACCTGCATCTCAATGGCGGGACTTACAATTTTGGCCACCGGAACCCCGAACTGGTGGCCACCCTGAAATCCGCGCTTGATTATTTCGACATGGGCAACCACTGGTTCCCCTCGGTCGCGCGCGCGGCCTTTGCCGAGAAGCTGGTGAAGTCGGCGCCCGGCATGAAGTACGCGATTTTCGGGGCTGGCGGGGCCGAAGCCGTGGAAATCGCCCTGAAAACTGCCCGATATGCCACAAAGCGCCGCAAGATCGCGTCGATCATCAAGGGCTATCACGGCCACTCCGGCCTGTCGGTGGCCACCGGCGACGAGCGCTTTTCCAAGATCTTCCTAGCCGACCGTCCGGAGGAATTCGTCCATGTCCCCTTCAACGACGCGGAGGCGCTCGAGCGCGCGCTGAAGAATCGCGACGTGGCGGCCTTCATCATCGAGACGATCCCCGCGACCTACGGCTTTCCGATGCCGGAGGAAGGTTATCTGAAGGCCTGTCAGGACATCTGCCGCCGCTGCGGCACGCTCTACATCGCCGACGAAGTGCAGACGGGACTGATGCGCACCGGTGCCATGTGGGGATGGCAGTCCTATGGCCTAGACCCCGACATGTTCGTGACTGCCAAGGGGCTGGGCGGCGGCATCTATCCGATCTCGGCCTGCGTGGTGACCGAGAAATGCGGCGCCTGGCAGCTAGAAGATGGCGCGGCGCATATCTCGACCTCCGGCGGCTCCGAACTGGGGTGCATCATCGGCCATCAGGTCATCGAGATGCTTCAGCGTCCCGAGGTGATCGCCAACGTGCAGTATGTGGCCGAGTTCTTCCAGCGCAGCCTGGCCGAGATGATGGCCGCCCACAGCGACATCTTCGTCGGCGTCCGCCAGCGCGGCGTCATCCTCGGGCTCGAATTCGATCATCCGGAAGGCGCGGTCGCCGTGTCGCGTGCTCTTTACGAGAACGGGGTCTGGGCGATCTTCTCCTCGCTCGACAAGCGGGTGTTGCAGTTCAAGCCGGGCGTGCTGCTGGACGCCGCGACCTGCCAGGAGATCGTCGACCGGATGGAAGCGGCGATGCCGCGGGCGCGAGCGCTCCTGCGCAACCCGCGCCGGGCGGCCTGAGGGGGGAGGGCGGAAGATGCCGGTCCACAACGACGCGCCACGGCTCCAGGTCCCCGACCGGGCGGAGACGACCGCCCGGATGAAGATCGACCGGGCGGGATGGGCGGTGCGCGCCTATGCCCGCTACGACCGCGCCGCGGTGATGCGGATCGTCCGTGCGGTGGCCGAGGCCGCGCATCAGGCGGCAGGACATTACGCCGAATGGGCGGTCCGCGAGACCGGCATGGGCGTGGTCAAACACAAGCAGCTGAAGAATGAACTCTCCGCCCATCCGCTGGTGGACTTCTACGAGGACATGGACCTTGTGAGCCCGCGGGTCGATCCCGCGCGCAAGATGGTGGAGATTCCCAAGCCGGCCGGCGTCATCTTTGCGCTGACGCCCGCCACCAACCCGATTTCGACGCTTTACTACAAGACCATGCTCGCGCTTCTCAGCCGCAACGCGGTGATCTTCAGCCCGCATCCATTGGCGAAGACCTGCTGCAACGACGCCGCGGCGCGGCTCGAGGCGGCCGCCGTGGCCGCAGGCGCGCCGGCCGGGTTGATCCAGTGCGTCGAAGAACCCTCCGTGCCTCTCGTGCAGGCCTTGATGGCCTCGCCGAAGGTGCAGGTGATCCTCGCCACAGGCGGCGGGCCGATGGTGCGCGCGGCCTATTCGTCAGGCACGCCCGCGATCGGGGTGGGACCGGGAAACGCGCCGGTCTATGTCGATCCGGGCGCCGATCAGAATGCCGCCGCCCGCCGCATCATCGAGTCGAAATCCTTCGACAATTCGGTACTTTGCACGCATGAAAGCGTGCTGATCTCGATCGAGGAGAACCGCGGCAAACTGGAGCGCGCATTGCGCGCCGCAGGGGCGCATGTGTGCACCGAAGCCGAGGTTGTCAGGCTCCGCGCCTGGCTCTTTCCCGAGGGCCACCTGAACACGGCAGCCGTCGGCAAGAGTGCGTCCTGGATCGCCGAGAAGGCGGGTTTCCGCGTCGTGCCCTCGATCCGGATTCTGGTCGCACCGATCGAACAGGTTGGGCTTGACGAGCCGCTCACGCGAGAGAAGCTCTCGCCCGTGCTCGCTTGGGCTACCGCCGAAAGCTTCGAGCGCGCAACCGGCATGGCGCAGATGATCCTCAGGATGGTCGGCGCGGGCCACTCGGCCGCGTTCCACGGCGAGGATCCGCAAAAGGCGATGGACTTTGCGGCGGCACTGTCGGTCTACCGGGTGGTTGTGAATGCACCCTGCTCGCAAGGGGCGGCCGGGTTCGCCACGCATCTGCCCCCCTCGTTCATGATCGGCACCGGCTATTTCGGGCGATCCTCGGTCGGCGAAAACATCGGGCCGCAGCATCTGGTGCACTGGACGCGGCTCGCGTGGAACTCCGACGCCTCAGTCGCCATGCCCGACATGAGCGGCGTGCGCGCGCCCTTCGACGGGTCGGCCGCCGGCACACGCGCATCTGCCGCCCCGAGGCCGCGACCCGTCGCCGTTCCCGCCGTTGCGGATGGCGGGGGCATGGACCGCGACCTTCTGCGCCAGCTCATCCTTCAGGAACTTCGTGAACTGACCCGAGGCCAGTCGTGACAGATCTTCGCGCGTTCATCTTCATCGACCAGTTGCAGCCCCAGACGCTTGCCTATACCGCGACCTGGATGCGCGGGACGCTGCCGCGCGCGCGAATGGCCGCTCAGATCATCGAGATCGCGCCGGGGCTCGACATCGAGGCGCTGACCGACACGGTCCTGAAAAGCGCCGAGGTGCGGGCCGGATCACTCGTCGTCGAGCGGCAGTTCGGCACGCTGCTGTTCCACGCCTTTTCCACCGCCGAGGTGCGGGCTGGCGCCGACGCCGCGCTTGCCGCAATGGGAAAGCGGCGCGAGCAGGCGGAGCGGCCGAAGATCATGGCCTCGAAGATCGTCACGCGCGTGGACGACCAGCACGCTTTCCTCATGAACCGCAACAAGACCGGCTCGATGGTCCTGGGCGGTGAAAGCGTCTACCTCCTGGAATGCCAGCCCGCGGCCTATGCGATCCTCGCCTGCAATGAGGCGGAAAAGGCGGCCGACATCAAGGTCATCGACATGCGCATGTTCGGCGCGAACGGGCGGCTCTACCTCGCCGGAACCGAGGCGGATGTCAGGAATGCGCGCGATGCGGCCGAGCGCGTGCTGCGCGAGGCGGGAGCGGCCGGATGAGCGAGTTGAGATCACTCATCCGCCAGATCCTGGCCGAGGAGATCGCGGCACTGCGATCGGAAAGCCCCGGCAGGCCGAAGGTGGAGCGGGTGCGCGCGGGCACCGAGGCGGAGTTGACCGACTTCGCCCTGTCGGTGCTGGCCCGCGCGCAGGATGCGGGGTTTGCCGCCGCGCTGCGCGAGGGGCGCATCCGATTTGCACCGGAATATCCGGTGCAGGCCATACCCGCGCCCGCCTATGCACCGCCGATGCCGCAACCCGCCGCCGCAGCACCCGCCCAGCCGATCACGCTTGTGACGACCATGCCCGCCCCGGTTCCCGAACTGCGCAAGGGCCTGATCACCGAACGCGACATCGCCGCCGTCGCCGAGGGCGAGGCCCGGCTGAGAATCACCAAATCCGCGCGGCTGACCCCGCTTGCGGGCGACGAGGCACGCCGCCGCGGCCTCAGGATCGAAAGGACACTGGCATGATACGGGCACGCGTCAGCGGCAGGCTCTGGTCCACGCGCCACATCGGAACGCTGCCCACCGGCGCGCTTCTCGAGGTGGAAACCGAAACCGGTGCGAGACTGATTGCCTTCGACCCGCTCGGCTGCGCCGACGGCGAGGCGGTGCTGGTCACGCAAGGTTCGGTGGCGGCCTCGTGGTTCCAGGACAGGTCGGCCCCGATCGACGCCCTCATCATCGGCTCGATCGACGAAGAATCCACCGGGAAACCGGCAGCAAAACGCAAGTAAGGGAGTCCCAGAGAAATGGCTAATCTTGCAATCGGAATGATCGAAACCAAGGGCTACGTGCCGGCGCTGTCGGCGGCCGATGCGATGGTCAAGGCGGCCAACGTCGAGATTATCGCCCGCAACGAAGTGGGCGGCGGACTGGTCTCGGTCGTGGTTCGCGGCGACGTGGGCGCGGTCAAGGCCGCGACGGAAGCGGGCGCCGAGGCAGCCGCGCAGGTGGGCGAGGTGACGGCGGTCCATGTCATCCCGCGCCCGCATCCCGACTTGGCCAAGCATTTCGAGGCGGTGAAGGGCTGAGTGCCCTGCGAGCGCAAGCGCGCCCCGAATCCGGCGACCACGGCCCGAAACCAAGGACTGAGGCATGACAGAGCTTCGCGTCTATCTTCCCATAGAGGATCTTCAGCCCCAGTTTGCGGCGTATCTTTCCTCGCCCACGCGGGCGAGGGGGTATCCGCCCTTCGCGGGACAGCATTCGCTGATCATCGAGGTGGCGCCAGCCCTGGCGATCCACCGGATCACCGACCTTGCGCTGAAGTCCGCGCCGGATATGGAGCCGGGCATCCTCTACACCGAGCGCCAGTTCGGGCTTCTCGAACTGCATTCCGACCGCATGGAGAATCTTCAGGCGGCAGGCGAAGCGATCCTCAAGGGCATCGGCTCCAAGCCCGAGGACCAGATGCGGCCCCAGATCCTCTATCACGACATCATCGAGGATCTGTCGGACCAGCACGCGATCATTCTCAACCGCTCGCGCGATGCCTCGATCCTTGTGCCCGGCCAGGCGCTTCTAATCTACGAGATGGCGCCGGCGCTCTTTGCCTGCGTCGCCGCGAACGAGGCCGAGAAGGCCGCGCCCGGCTGCGTCATCAACGACGTGCAGATGATGGGCGCGACGGGGCGGCTGTTCATCTCGGGCCGGCTCGAGGACATGCGCCTTGCGCGCGACACGATTACCGCCAGATTGGAGGCAATCCGCGGACGTTAGCACCCGCGGCACCCGGCAGTCGGCCGGGGCCGCATGACCACGTCAAAATCGGCGGACACACCGCCCTGACGCGACACATCAACAAGGGAGGAAGACATGATCACCAGACGCCAGTTCTCGCTCGGAGCCGCGGGCCTTGCCGGCCTTTCCGCCCTCGCGCTGCCGGGCCGGAGCCTTGCCGCGCGCAACGACCAGCTCAACATACTGTGCTGGGAGGGCTACAACTCCGACGACGTGCTCAATCCGTTCCGCGAACGGCACTCCGGCGCGACGGTGCGCGCCGAGAGTGGCACCTCGGACCCGGAAATGATCAATCGCCTGCGCGCGGGCGGGCTTGGCCAGTGGGATCTGATCAACGTTAACCAGGCCTGGGCCCGCGGCGTGATGTTCAAGGAGCAACTGATCAAGCCGCTGAACAAGGAGCGCTTCCTGCCCTATTTCGAGAAGATGTCGCCGGAATTCGCCAACCCGCCCTATGCGATGGCGTTCTCTCCGGACGGCACCGACCTTATGGGGATGCCGCAGCGCTATGGTGCGTTCAACTTCGTCGTCAACACCGACAAGATCAGCCTGGACATGGCCGAGGACCAGGGCTGGAACCTGTTCCTCGACGAGGGGCTAAAGGGCCGATACGGCGTGCTGACCTATGACAACTGGAACGTGATGCACCTGTGCATGACTGCCGGATTCGACCCGTTCCAGCCGGTGAGCGAGGAAAACGTCGGCAAGTATACCGAGGTCGCGAAGCAGATCATGGGCAACGCCCGCCTGATGACCGACGACCTGGTGGCGATGAACACCGCGTTGATCAACGGCGAGGTCGACTGCTACTTCACCGGCGGCGTCTTCAGCTGTTCCGGCGCGCGCTATGACGGGATGACCAACATCCGCGGCATCACGCCGCGGTCGGGCCCGGTCGACGGCAAGGGCGGCATCGTCTGGGTGGAGATCACCTCGGCGGTAAACAACCCCGATCCCTCGTCGCTGGCCGAGGACTTCCTCGAATACGTGCAGGAGCCCGAGATTGCCAAGCTGGTCGCCTCCGGCGGCGGCACGCTGAACCCGATCACCCAGATGGGCAACCCGGAGGTGATGGCGCTCTTCGACGAGGACCAGCTTGACGCGATGCAGGTCGACACGCTGGCCGAGGAGCTGGCGCGCTGCATCGAGTTCGAGGAGGTGCCGTCCTACGACCAGCTCCTGGCGATCTACGTCGAAGCCCGCCGCGGCTGAGTTGGCGGCTGAACCGGGACCGTCCGGCGGGGGCCTCATGCCCCGCCGGGCCTTCCTTGCGGACACGGGATGAAGGGACGATGGTGGGGCAGCCTTTCCTGCGGATAGAGAACGTGACCAAGCGGTTCGGCCGGTTCACCGCGGTGGACCGGATCAGCCTTGACATCGCGGAAGGCGAGTTCCTGACCATCGTCGGCCCCTCGGGCAGCGGCAAGTCGACGCTGATCCGCCTTTTGGTCGGCATCGACGAGGTGACCGAGGGCACGATCAGCCTGAACGGCGCGCGGATCGACGAAATGCCCGCCGACAAGCGGCCGACCTGCATGGTGTTCCAGTCGCTCGCGCTTTTCCCGCACATGACGGTGGGTCAGAATATCGAGTTCCCGCTGAAGGTGCGCAAGCTCGCGCCCGAGGCGAGGAGGGCGCGGGCGCTGGAGCTTCTGGCGCTCCTGCGCCTGCCGGCGGACTACTACGGCAAGCGCATCTCGCAATGTTCGGGCGGCGAGCGGCAGCGGGTGGCGCTGGCTCGCGCGCTCGCCTTCGACCCGCAGATCATCGTCTTCGACGAACCGCTCTCTGCGCTCGACTACCGGTTGCGCAAGACGCTGGAGAAGGAGCTGAAGGACCTTCACGGGCGCACCCGCAAGACCTTCATCTACATCACCCATTCGCTCGAAGAGGCGATGGTGATGTCGGACCGCATCGCCATCATGCGCGCCGGCCGGTTCGAGCAGATCGCCACCGCCGAAGAAATCTATTCCCGCCCGGTCAGCCGCTTCGTGGCGAGCTTCATGGGCGAGGTGAACCTCTTCGCGCTCGGCTCCGGGGCCGATGGCGCACCCCGCTGGCAGGACAGCGGGATCACGGCCGCGCCCGGCGCGCTGTCGCTAGTCCCCGGCTGGAACGGCACGGCGATGGTCCGGCCGGAACTGATCCATTTCGTCGACGGAGGGAAGGGTGGCGCCGAGTTCACCCTGTCGGGCCGGCTAGCCGCCGAATACGCGCTGGGCTCGCGCGTCCAGTATGCGATCACGACCGACGCGGGCACCGAGGTGACCGTTGAGCGCCCGTTCGAGGCGCGGCTGGAGGCCCCGGTCGGCAGCCCGGTGCGGCTCGGCTGGGACCGCGGCTCGGTGCATCTCATCGCGGAAGGAGCGGGCGATGGAGCGGCTTGAGCGTCGCATGGGTCTGCTCGCGGCGCTGCCGATCGGGCTTCTGCTGATGGTCAGCTTCATCATGCCGATGGTGGTCATCGCGGGCTTCGCAATCATGCCGCAGAAGGTCTTCGAACTGGCGCACATGCCGGATTTCTCGTCCTTCGCGGTGATCTGGGAACAGGGCTACTACAAATCCCTGCTGCGCTCGCTCGGCCTTGCCTTCCTGACCACGGCGATCCTCTTCGTGGTCTGCTGGCCCTTGGCCTACGGCATGGCCAAGGTCTTCGGCCGCTTCACCCTGGTGATCACCGTGCTGGTGGTGCTCCTCCTCTTCGTGTCGGAGAACATCCGGCTCTTCGGCTGGAACCTGACGCTGATGAAGGGGGGGCTGATCGAGGGGCACCTGCGCGCCTGGACGGGGCTGAGCTTCGAGACGCCGCTTTACACCTGGCCGGCGATCGTCTTCGGCATGTGTTACGTCTACTTCCCCTTCATGCTGTTTCCGCTGGCGCAGGGGATCGCGCTGGTGCCCGACGACGCCCGGCTCGCGGCGATGGACATGGGCGCCGGCCCCTGGCGCATCCTGTTCGAGATCGAGATGCCGCTTGCCGCGCCGGGCATCGTGGTCGGCTGCCTTCTGACCTTCGTGCTCTCGGCCGGCGCGGTGGCCGAGGCCAAGCTCCTTGGCGGCCGTTCGGTCGTGGTGCTGACCGACGACGTGGAAAGCGCCTTCACCTACGCGCAGAACTGGCCGCTCGGTTCGGCGCTGTCGCTGATGCTGATCGTCATCGTCGCGCTGATCGCGCTGGTGCCGATCAGCCGGATCGACCTCGACGCGATCATGGGGCGGCGCAAATGACCGCCGTCTCCCGCCCCACCCGCGCTGCGCTCTATCTCTACGGCGCCCTGATCCTCGTCGTGCTCTACCTGCCGCTCGTCGCGGTGGGCTTCGCGTCGGTCTCGAAAGCGCGCTACCTGAGCTTCCCGGTCAAGCGCTATACCGGCGGCTGGATGGCGGAGGCGGTCACCAGTCCTACGGTGCACCAGATCGTGCTGACCTCGCTCAAGATCGCGGTCACGGTGACGGTGATTTCGGTCATCCTCGGCTTCTTCGGCGCGCTCGCCTTCGCCCGGTTCCAGTGGCGTTTCCGCGGCCTCTTCCAGAAGGCGATCCTTCTGCCGATCTTCTTCCCGCAGACGGTGCTGGGCCTTGCGCTCCTGATCTGGTTCTCGGCGATCGGCGTCACGCCGAGCTGGAAGACCGCCGTGGTGGCGCATCTGGTCTGGATCTCGCCGATCACCACGCTGATCATCGCCATCCGCGCCTATGGCTTCGATCCCGCGCTGGAGGAAGCGGCGCGCGACATGGGCGCCTCGACGCTGACGGTGATGCGCGAGGTGACGCTGCCCTTGCTGATGCCGGGGATCGTCTCGGCAGGGCTCTTCGCCTTCCTGCTGTCCTGGGGCAACTTCCCGCTGTCGCTCTTCACCTCGGGCGTGGATGCGACGCTGCCCAAGTGGCTCTATTCGCGGATGGTATCGGGCTTCACTCCGCAGATTCCGGCACTCGGGGTGATGTCGGTGGCGGGCTCGACCGTGCTGGTGCTGGCCGGCCTGATCCTGGTGCGCTGGCTGCGCCGGCGGACCTGAAATAAAGAAACGTCTAGGGAGGACAACATGCCGAAATCGCTCAAGGGCCGCAGCGTCATCGTCACCGGCGGATCGAAGGGGATCGGGCGCGGCATCGCCCGGGTCTTCGCCCGCGAGGGAGTGAGGCTGACCATCGCCGCCCGAAACCGGGCCGAGATCGACGCGGCGGTGGCGGAGATGGCCGCCGCCGGAGCGACCGCGCGCGGCGCGGTCTGCGATGTGACCGACATGGAAAGCGTGCAGCGCATGGTGGACGAGGCGGCCGCAGCGCAGGGCGGGCTCGACGTGCTTTGCGCCAATGCCGGCATCTTCCCGCAGGTGAAGATGGTCGAGATGAGCGCGGCCGACTGGGATCACGTCATGGCCACCAACCTGAGGTCCACCTTCTTCTCCGTGAAGGCGGCGATCCCGCATTTCGAGAAGCGCGGAAAGGGCCGCGTCGTCGTCACCTCCTCGATCACCGGGCCGGTGACGGGCTATCCCGGCTGGGCGCATTATGGCGCCTCGAAGGCCGGGCAGCTCGGCTTCATCAAGACCGCGGCGATGGAACTGGCGCGCTACAACACCACGATCAACGCGGTGATGCCGGGCAACATCGTGACCGAGGGGTTGCAGGGCCTGGGCGAGGACTATCTGAAGACGATGGCTGCCTCGATCCCGCTGAAGCGGCTCGGCGATGTCGAGGACATCGGCAATGCCGCTCTCTTCTTCGCCTCAGACGAGGCGGGCTACATCACCGGGCAGCAGATCGTGGTGGACGGCGGGCAGATCCTGCCGGAATCGCTCGAAGCGCTGGCATCGATCTGAGCGGGCGGGGGCAGGCGATGGCTGACGGGACGACGATGCCGCTGAAAGAACTGCTCGAGCACCTCGAGCAGCTGGCGAACGCCTCGCTGCCGCTCTGGCCGGTGCCGGCGGGGGCGAGGGCGCGGCTGATCAACGTGTCGGAGAATGCCACCTACCTGGTCGAGGCGGAAGGGTTCCGCTCGATCCTGCGCATCCACCGGCCAGCTTATCATACCCGGCGCGGTATCGGGCAGGAACTTGCATGGTCGCAGGCGCTGGCCGCCGATGGTATGGTGCAGACCCCGCCGCCGATCTCGGGTGTGAACGGCGAACTGGTGCAGGAGGGCCATGCCCCCGGCCTACCCGAGCCGCGCTTCATGGTGATGTTTGCCTTCGCCCACGGCCGCCAGCCCGACGAGAACGAGGACCTCACCGCGCCCTTCGAGCGGCTCGGCGCGATCGCCGCGCGGACGCACCTGCATTCGCAGACCTGGGCGAAGCCCGACCCCCTGGAACGTCTGGTCTGGGACGCCGACGCCGTTTTCGGCCCGAAGGCCAACTGGGGCAACTGGCGCGATGCGCCCAACGTCACGCCCGAGATCCGCGATGTGCTGGAAGCTTGCGAGGCGCTGGTCTGCCGCAGGCTCGCCGCCTTCGGCAAGGGGCCCGAGCGATACGGGCTTGTCCATGCCGACATGCGGCTGGCGAACCTGCTGATCGAGGGCGATGCGACGACTCTGATCGACTTCGACGATTGTGGCCTCGGCTGGTTCCTCTACGACTTCGCCACCGGCATCAGCTTCATGGAGGATCACCCCCAGGTGCCGGCGCTGAGGCGCGCGTGGGTGAAGGGCTATCGCTCCGTCCGCCCGCTCTCGGACGAGGAAGAGTCCGAGATCGACACCTTCGTGATGCTGCGGCGCATGGCGTTGTTGGCCTGGATCGGCAGCCACATCGAGGCGCCCGAGCCGCAGGCGATGGGCCCCCATTTCGCGCGGAACACGGCGAAACTGGCGAGAGACTACCTCGCGCGGTTTCGCTGACGGTCGGATGCCGTGGTCAGGCCGCGACGTTCGGCGGATTGCGCGCGCAGATCATCCCGCGGAAGCAGGCGTTCCCGCTCGCGCCGCGCCCTTGCGGCCAGAACGGGCGGCGCCCCGCTTCGGCGGGGCCTTCTGCGGCATCAGGTTTTCGAGGCTTTCGCGCGTCGTGACGATGTGGCGGCGCATCGCCTCGGCCGCGCGATCGGGGTCACCGTCACTGATCGCGGCGAAAATCTCCTCGTGGTGTTCGTTGGCGCTGTCCTCCAGCCGCTTGAATACCTTGCCGATCGGCAGGAACATGGCCGTGCGCGCATCCTCGACGGCCTGCTGGATGAGGCGGTTGCCCGACGCTTCGGCCACGACAAGATGGAACTCGGAATCGAGCGCACGAAACCGCGCGATGTTGGCCAACGTCGCCCGAAGCTCCGGCGTCTCGCACAACTGCCCCATCGCCTTCAGCGCCGACGCCATGCGCCGCAACTGGTCCTTGCTGCGACGCGTCGCGGCAAGCCGCGCGGCCATGCATTCGTTGGCGATGCGGTATTCGTAGATCGCGTCCAGCATCTCGCGCTGCGCTTCCATGTAGGATTCGATCTCGTGCGGGCGCAGGCCGCTTTGTGCCTTCACCACTAGCCCGCCGGTGGCGCCGCGCTTCACCTGGATCAGACCTTCGCCCTCGAGCACACGCATGGCTTCCCGGATCGTCGTCCGCGACACCAGCATCTGCGCGGCAAGGTCACGCTCCGGCGGAAGCTTGTCACCGGGAACGAAGCGGCCAAGGAAGATAGCCCGCTTGACCTGTTCGACGACCAGTTCATAGGTCGCCACCGGGCGGATGCTGTTGATCGCCCCGAGCACGAGGCCGTCAGCGCGTGTCATGTCGTCGTCCGTTGGGTTCGGCGCATCATCCCCAGCCGGTTTCCGGGCCATCGTTACCTCACTTGTGGGCGCGTCGATTCGGGACTCTCCACGACGAGACGCCTTGTTTCTGTCCCGGCTCCACCCGGCCGCTCCGTGGCGCGGTGGCACGCCGGCCCCGTTCGCGATCGGTCCGCCGGCGCCTTGTGCCAGGTCGCCATTGGCGCAAGTATATGAATGGTCTGATAATAGAACAATGGAATTTTCGATCCTCTCGCTGCAGGGGCATCCGAGGCCCGCCCGGCGCGCCGGCAAGGCGGAATTTATCGGTTGACTTGCGTTATGAAGGTCTGATTACTAGACCAAAGAACAGCCGGAAAACGGCGGCACTTCCTGACATGGGAGAAGATCGTGCCTCAGGGTAGCGTAGCACAAGGGGGGGGTCCCCCAATGGAAAGGCATGGCGGTCCGCTGGTCGTTTCGGGCGTGTGCAAGAGCTTCGGCGGGCTCGAGGTTCTTCACGACGTGTCGCTCGATTGCCGGCCGGGCGAGATCGTCGGCCTGATCGGGCCGAACGGCGCGGGCAAGTCGACGCTGATCAACGCGATCACCTCGCTGATGCCGGTTTCGTCGGGCGAGGTGCGGCTGGGAGGCGTGCGCGTCTCCAACACCTCGCCGCAGTTCTGCGCCGCTTCCGGGCTCGGCCGCACGTTCCAGAACATCCGTCTCTTCACCCGCCTGACCGTGCGCCAGAACGTCGAGGTCGCCTTCACCTCGGGGCAGCGCGACCGCCCTGACCTGAGCCGCCGCGTCGACGTGGCCGCACTTCTGGACCAGTTCGACCTGACCCGCTTTGCCGACTGGAAAGCGGGAGCACTGCCCTACGGCAGCCAGCGGCGGCTGGAGATCGTGCGGGCCCTCGCGCTGGCGCCCGACTTCCTGCTTCTAGACGAGCCCGCGGCCGGGATGAACGCCGGCGAGACCACGGCCCTGATCGCGGCCGTCCGTCGCGCCTCGGACGACTTCCGCTGCGGCGTCATCGTGATCGACCACGACCTGCGCTTCATCATGACGCTCTGCAGCCGCATCTTCGTGCTCGATGCCGGAAGGATCATCGCCTCCGGCACACCCGACGAGGTGACGAGGAACCCCAGGGTCATCGAGGTCTACATTGGCCATTCCCGGAAAGGGAAGACCGCATCAACGGAGGAGAGGAAAGATGAACAGCACGCATAAACGCACGCTCGCGGCGCTTCTGGCGGGTGTTGCCCTGACGCTACCCGCCGCGGCCCAGGAGGATGGTCTGGTCATCGGCCATGCCGCCGCCGTCACCGGGTTGCTTGCGCCCTATGACGGACCCGACGGGGTTGCCTGCCGCGTCGCGCAGATTAACGATGCGGGCGGCATCCTCGGCAAGCCGGTGACGCTGCTCACCCGCGATACCAAAAGCGATCCGGTGACCGCCGCGAACATCGCTCAGGAGCTGATCGACGCCGGCGCCGACGTGCTCTTCGGGCCGCCGACCGACGACGGGCTGATCCCGATGGCCGGGCTCGCGCTGGGACAGGGGATGGCGGTGCTCTCGGTCGGCTCGACCCAGCCTGCGTTCCCGCAGGCCTCGCCGGAGAACGGCTACCTGGTGCCTTACGGCGACAACGCCTCGGGCGCGGCGGCGGCCGAACTCGCCTATGCCGCCGGCCACCGCAAGGCGGCGCTGATGATCGCGCATGACGTGGGCGCCTATTCGCTGGTGACGCCGGAATACTTCGCCCAGGCCTTCGAGAAGCTCGGCGGCAAGATCGTCGGCCGTGTCGCCTATCACCACGGGCTTGCCGACTACACGCCGCAGGTGACCGAGATCAGCAACATGGCCGAGAAGCCCGACGTGATCTTCGGTGCCATCCTGGTGCCCGATGCCGGGGTCTTCCTGCGCACGCTGGCCAGTGCCGACGTCAACATCCCGGTCTACGGCACCGACGGGTTCGACGACCCGAGCCTCATCCCGGTGTCGGGCGAGGGCGGCAAGTTGGCGACCTTCATCACCCACGGCTTCCCCTCCGAAGGAAGCGCGCTGAAGGCGTTCTACGAGGACTGCGCGGCGCGCGGCTTCAACGTCCAGAACATCTTCTTCGGCCTCGGCGGCGAGGCGGTCGACGTGGTCAAGACCGCGGTCGAGGCGGCCGGCTCCTTCGAGCCCGCGGCGATCAACGCGGCGATCCGGGAAATCCAGGGGATGAAGGGCATCGCCTCGGGCTCCATCACCTACAAGGACCAGAACGGCACGCCGCTGAAGGAGATGGTTGCGCTCCAGATCAAGGACGGCGCCTTCGTCGAGGTGGCGCGGCCGACGCCGGCCTGGGTGCCCGCCCCGTGATGTTCAAGGCCGAGAACGTATCGGTTTCGTATGGCCCGATCCGGGCCGTGCGGGACGTGAGCCTCACGGTCGGGGAGGGTGAGATCGTCACCCTCCTCGGTCCGAACGGGGCGGGCAAGTCCAGCCTGATCTCGGCCATCATCGGCCTCGTGCCGAAGACCGGCGGGCGGATCGCCTTCCGGGACGAGGATGTGACCGTCCTTGGCACCGAGGCCCTTGTGTGCCGCGGCATGACCGTGACGCCCGAGGGCCGCCGGGTCTTCGCCGAGCTGACCGTGGCGGAAAACCTTCGCCTCGGCGCGGCGACCCGCGGCGATCCTGACGGGATCGCCGAGGATACTGAGAAGTTCCTCGAGATGTTCCCGATCCTGCGCAGGCGCTTCCATTCGGCGGCGAAATACCTGTCGGGCGGCGAACAGCAGATGTTGGCGATTTCGCGCTCGCTGATGTCGCGGCCCAGGTTCCTGATGCTGGACGAGCCCTCGCTGGGCCTTGCCCCCCGCATCGTCGATCAGATCTTCGAATTCCTCATCCAGCTCCGCACCTGGGGCGTGACCATGCTCGTGGTCGAGCAGAACGCCGGCGAGGTGCTGGAATTCGCCGACCGTGCCTATGTGCTCGCCAGCGGCGCGATGCAGTTCTCGGGCACGGCCGAGGATCTGCGTCAAAGCGGTGGCGTGATGGAAATGTATCTCGGGCTGGAAGGGCACTAAGCATGGAGTATCTGCTTCAGCAATCCATGAACGCGCTCAGCCTCGGCGGCGAATACGCGCTTCTGGCGCTGGGTCTCGCAATCGTCTTCTCGGTCATGGGGCTGGTGAACTTCGCGCATGGCGACATGATCACCTTCGGCGGCTATGCGATGTTCCTCGTCGCCGCCGGGATGGGCATCGCCAATCCGGCGCTTCTTCTGCCGGTGGGGGTTCTTTCTGTGGTGCTTTTCGCCATGTTCCTTGAAAAGGTGGCGTTCAAGCCGGTCCGCGGGGCACCTCCGACAACGGGAATGCTCACGGCCTTCGGCGTTTCGATCCTGATCCAGAACGTGGCGCTGATCTTCGTCGGCACCCGGGCGAAATCGGTGCCGACGATGGATTTCCTTATCTCGAACGTGACCATCGGCTCGGTCCGCATCCCTGTCGTGCAGATCCTTGAAACCGCGGTCACGGTGATCGCCATCGCGCTTCTCGTCGTCTTCCTGCGGCGCACGACGATCGGCATGGCAATGCGCGCGGCCGCCAGGGACGTGAGCACAGTGCGTCTGATGGGCGTGCGCGCCGACCGCGTCATCGCGACCGCCTTCGCCATCTCGGGCTTCCTTGCGGGGCTCGCGACCGTCTTCGTGCTGGCACGGCGCGGAGCGGTGGACCCGTTCATGGGCTTCACGCCGGTGCTGAAGGCCTTCGTCGCGGCGGTGATCGGCGGCTTCGGCAGTCTGCCCGGCGCGGTGATCGGCGGGCTCGTCCTCGGCGTGGCCGAAGTGATGATGCAGGTGGTGCTGCCCGAAAGCATGGCGGGGTTCCGCGACGCCTTCATCTTCACAGCAGTCGGCGTCCTCCTGCTGGTCCGCCCGCAGGGCATCCTCGGCGAACGCCCCGACTTCGGAGAGAAATCATGATGATCGAAAGACGCGCGCTAGTCGGTGCGGTGGTGCTGGGGCTGTGCATCGCGGTCGCGGGGCTTCTGGTCTGGGGCTTCGCCGCCCCCTACCACCAGCGGCTGTTCTTCACCTTCCTCGTGAATCTGATCGCCGTGGTGGGCCTCCAGGTGTTCATGGGCAATTCCGACATCACCCATTTCGGCCACGTCGGCTTCATGGGAATATCGGCCTATGTCACCGCGATCCTCGCCACCCCCGTCGCCGTGAAGCGTTCGGCGCTCGCGACCGCACCCTTCGGTGTGAACACGTTCGAGCTTTCCCCCCTCGTCGCCGTACTCTTCGCGATCCTGATCACGCTGGCCGTGGCCTTTCTCGTCGGGCTGATGATGGTGCGGCAGGCGGGTATCGCCGCCACGATCGCGACGGTCGCCTTCCTCGTCATCGTGCATGTCGTGGTGATGAACTGGGTCGACCTGACCCGCGGGCCCCGCGCCTTCTACGGTATCCCGCCCAAGGCGACCATCGGCTGGGCGGTGGCGACCGCGTTCGGCGCGATCGTCCTGGCTCGCGCGTTCCGCGACTCGAGATGGGGGCTGCAACTGCGCGCTTCTTCCGAGGACGTGGCGGCGGCGAGCGCGGTGGGCGTGCCGATCCGCAAGCTGCGCTTTGCGGCCTGGATGCTCAGCGCCTTCATCATGGCGGTGGCAGGGGCGCTCTTCACACTCTTCGTCGGCACGATCAGCCCGAAGAGCTTCTATTTCGACCTGACCTTCCTCACCATTGCCATGCTGATCCTGGGCGGGATGCACAGCGTCACCGGCGCGGTGGTGGGCTGCGTCATCGTCACCGCCGGGGTGGAGACGATGCGGTTCCTGGAAAGCGGCCCCGTATTTGCCGGGGCGAAGCTGCCCGAGATGTTCGGCCTGACCGGCTTCTTCCTCGGCCTTGTCATCGTGCTGTCGATGGCCTTTCGGCCCTCGGGCCTGCTCGGCTCGGATGAAATCGACGACATCTGGCACCGTCGTCGCCTGCGCAAGGCCGGCGTCGAGGTGTCGTGATGGCACAAGGCCCCAGGGCCGCTTCCGGGGCGCCTCTCGTCGAACACCCGGTGATGGGCGCGAAGGTTCGCGCCGGCAGCTATGCCGATCATGCCGCCTCGAGCTATGACCTGGCCCGGGTGGCCCTGCGCGAAGGGCGGGGTGCGGATGCAGCCGACCTCGCGCGCTATACCGTGCAGGAGGCGCTGGAAGCCTACGAGCTTTTCACCGCCTGGTGCCGTGAAATTCCCGACTTCCTCGCCGCGCGCGGGGTTGCGGCCGCCGTGATCGCGGCTGATGCGGCGAGGCTGGCGTCGCTTCGGGCCGGGCCGGACGGGTCGGCCTTCGACGGCGACGCGGGCTGGGCGCGCTACCGCGGGCTGATCGAGGATTACGCCGCCGGCGCCGAGGCGGCGAGGGGCGATCCCGCGCTTCTGGAACAGGCGCGTGCGGTGTGGCGCGACACCCATGACCGGCTCTGCGACGGGGTCTATTTCTGGGTGGACGCGGCCGCCCGGCACCTCGGCGAGGAGATCACCGGCGAGCTTTGGGACGTGCTGATGCAGCCGATGTATGACTACTACATCCGCTACGACACCGACCTTCACCCCTGGGCACGCAGCTTCGACCTGCTCATGCACTACGCGCTGGAGGGGCTGCGCGGCCATCTGAGCGGGCCGGGCCGCACGGGCTCGGTCGAGGTGATCGAGGAGACGGACTGCTGGGCGCTGCGCTTCGACCCCTGCGGGTCCGGCGGCCGGACGCTGCGCGACGACCCCGACAGCGGCACCGGCCCGCGGATCGGGCCGCCCTGGAACCTCGGGGTGACGACGAAGCCGCACGACTGGTCGTGGAACAAGGCCGGCATCTGCCTCTACTGCGTCCATTGCTGCCAGCTCAACGAACGGATGCCGATGCGCCGCTTCGGCTATCCCACCCGTGTGGTCGAGCCGCCGGTCTGGCCCGACGCGCGCGGAGGTGGGAAATGCACCTGGTACATCTACAAGGATCCCGCGCTGGTGCCGGAGGAGGTCTATCGCCGGGTGGGTGCGGTGAAGCCACGGCACCTCGGCGGCAGGGCCCAGCGCGGCAAGACTTAGGAGGGACGGGACGGATGGCGATGGCGGATGCAGCGGCGAGGGGCGCACTGGCAGACCGGGCCGTCAAGGCGATGTTGGCAGGCGAGATCGACCTGGTGCAGATGGAGATACCCGACCTCAATGGGGCGCTCCGCGGAAAGTTTGCCGCCGCGAAGAAGGTCGCCGGCGGCGGCAGGAGCGCGATCTGCACCGTGCTCTACCAGATGACGCCGGTCGACGACGTCTGGGAATCGCGCCACAGTTCCTATGACAACGGCTTTCCCGACGTGCTGGGCGTGCCCGATCTTTCCACGGCCATCGCGCTGCCGTGGCGGCAGGGCATGGGAGCGGTCCTCTACGACGTGGTCTACCCCGACGGATCGCCCTTTCCGCTGGCGCCGCGCAATGTGCTGCGCCGCGTGGCCGACCGATTCGCCGCAACCGGATACGCCCCGATGTTCGGCGTCGAATACGAGGCCTTCGTCTTGCACGCCAACCGCGAGATGATGCAGGCGGGCCGCCACCATGATCTGACCTCGATCGGCCGGATGGCCAATGCCTACCGGCTGACGCAGGCCGACGAGGCGCGCGAGCTTGGCGCCGAGTTCATCCGCCGGATGCGCGGCATCGGCATCACCGTCGAGGTGTTTCACACCGAACTTGGACTTGGAGCGGTCGAATTCGCGATGGCGCCTGCCGGGGCGATAGAGGCGGCCGACAACGCCATACGCGCCAAGACCTATTTCCGCGAGCTTTGCGCCGAAAGGGGCCTGACCGCGAGCTTCATGGCGAAATGGCGCGTGGGTGATTCCGGCTGCGGCGCCCACATCCACCAGAGCATCTGGAAGAACGGCGTGAATGTCTTTTACGACGCAGGGACTGGCAAACTGTCCGAGGTCGGGCACCGCTACCTTGCTGGGATGCTGGCGGGGCTCTCGGACTGCGGCGTAATCTTCCGCCCCTATGTCAACTCCTTCCGCCGCTTCAATGTATCGGCCTGGAGCCCGGAGAACGTGTCCTGGGGCTATGACAACCGCAGCGCCGCGCTGCGCGTGATCGCCTATCCCGAGCCGAAAGCCTACCGGATCGAGCACCGCGTGCCCGGCGCCGACGCCAATCCCTACCTGTCGATCGCCGCGATGCTCGCGGGCGGCCACCACGGCATCGCCAACGGTCTGGTGCCGTCGGCTGCGGTTGCCGGCAATGCGCTGAAGGCCCCGGATGCGCAAAGGCTCGCCGGCACGCTGGGCGAGGCGACGGAGGTGTTCGAGCGGTCAGCCTTCGCCCGCGACTATTTCGGAGACGACTTCGTCGAACATTTTGCCGCCTCGCGCCGGGTCGAGCTTCAGTACTGGAACGACTGGCTCGCCAGCCAGGTGACCAGCCACGAGCTGATCCGGCATTTCGAGACGAGCTGACCCGCGCGCTGAAAGGAGAAGGCGACATGACCGTCTGTATCGTGGGCTGGGCGCACACGCCCTTCGGCAAGCTTCAGGGCGAGACGGTGGAAAGCCTGATCACGACCGTCGCCCGGCAAGCGATGGATCACGCCGGCATGGGTCCCGAGGATGTCGACGAAATCGTTCTTGGCCATTTCAACGCTGGGTTTTCGGCCCAGGACTTCACGGCAAGCCTCGTGCTTCAGGCCGACGACCGGTTGCGCTTCACGCCGACGACACGTGTGGAAAACGCCTGCGCCACCGGTTCGGCCGCCGTACGGCAAGGCATCCGCGCCATCGAGGCGAAGGCCGCGCGGGTCGTTCTGGTCGTGGGCGTCGAGAAGATGACCGACACCGCCGGACCTGACGTCGGGCGGAACCTGCTCCGTGCCTCCTACCTGGCGGAGGAGGGCGAGACACCGGGCGGCTTCGCCGGTGTCTTCGGCCGCATCGCGGACGCCTATTTCCAGCGCCACGGCGACCAGGCTGACGCGCTGGCACGGATCGCGGCCAAGAACCATCGCAACGGCGTCGGCAACCCGCTGGCACAGATCCGCAAGAATCTCGGCTACGACTTCTGCCGCGCCGAAAGCGAGAAGAACCCCATCGTTGCCGGCCCGCTGAAACGCACCGATTGCTCGCTGGTCTCCGACGGTGCCGCGGCCATGGTGCTCGCCGAGACCGCGACCGCGCTGGGGATGCGCCGGGCGGTGGCTTTCCGCGCCAACGAACAGGTGCAGGACTTCCTGCCGATGTCGAAGCGCGACGTGCTGCGGTTCGAGGGCTGCGCCGAGGCCTGGGCGCGGGCGCTGGTAGCGGCGCGACTGCGGCTGGACGATCTGTCCTTCGTGGAAACGCACGACTGCTTCACCATCGCCGAACTGATCGAATACGAGGCGATGGGGCTCGCCCGCCCGGGAGAGGGCGCGAGGATAGCGCTGGAAGGCCAGACCGAGATGGGCGGCCGGCTGCCGGTCAACCCTTCGGGCGGGCTGAAAGCCAAGGGCCACCCGGTCGGAGCCACCGGCGTTTCCATGCATGTGCTTTCGGCCATGCAGCTTGCGGGCGAGGCCGGAGCCATTGGGGTGCCGAACGCGACGCTCGCCGGCATCTTCAACATGGGCGGAGTGGCCGTGGCCAACTACGTCTCGGTCCTCGAGCGGCTGAAGTGACGGCGAGACGGGCGGCGGCGGGCCGATGCGCCGCAGCCCGGATCAAAGCACTTTCATGTGTGGACGGCTCCGGTTGCGCAAGGGTTGATTTGATCTGAGAATGATCTTTTGCGGGATGCGGTCATGTGTCCGGCCTTTGTGCGCGGTGCTTCTGACCGCTGGCCCTCATGAAGTCCGCATGTCAGGTCCCAATCAGACCATCGAGCTTTGACGCCCTGACAGCACCTCGGGGTGTCTCGGCAGCGGTCCCGTTGGCGTTGTCAGAAGAACCTGGCTTGAGGCGGGGCAGGCGGGCGGCTAGCCTCCAGCCATGGCCCAGCGTTCTCCATTCCGCTACTTCAAGACGTCGCCCGAGATCATCCGCCTGGCGGTGATGATGTACATCCGCTTTCCGCTCTCGCTGCGGAATGTCGAGGACCTGCTGCACGAGCGCGGCATCGACATCAGCCACGAGGCAGTGCGGTTCTGGTGGCATCGGTTCGGGACGATGTTCGCCAGGGAGATCCGCAAGCGGCGCGTCCAGGGCATGCGCTCGAGCCGATGGCGTTGGCATCTCGACGAGGTTTTCGTGAAGATCAACGGCGACCTTCATTACCTGTGGCGAGCGGTCGATCATGAAGGTGAGGTGCTCGAGAGCTTCGTCACCAAGAAGCGTGACAAGAAAGCAGCGCTGAAATTCCTTAAGAAATCGCTGAAGCGACACGGCGGCGCCGGTGAATTCGTGACTGACCGGCTGCGCACTTATGGCGCCGCGCTCGGCGAACTCGGCATTCGCGACCGCCAGCAAACCGGCCGGTGGATGAACAACCGAGCGGAGAACTCGCACCAGCCATTTCGAAGACGGGAGCGGGCGATGCTTCGGTTCCGGCGGATGCGAACGCTCCAGAAGTTCGCCTCCGTCCACGCCTCCGTCACCAACCTCTTCAACACAGAACGCAGCCTCTCCAGCAGATCCGACTTCAAGGCCAAACGAGCCGTCGCTCTCGCCGAGTGGCGCGCTCTCTGCGCCGCATAAGGGACAGCCATCCTGTCCTTGTGGAGACTGGTTCGCATTCGTCTGCCAGCACCCGAGCAGGCGCTCGTGAAGAAGTCTCCGAGACCTGCGATGAAGATCGGCTTCCGGACCGAGCCGGATCCGGACAATGCCAGTGAAGCCTTGCTGATCCTCGGGATCGCCTGCGAGGACCCCCGAGACTACGGGTCGAACAATAAATACCAGCGCCTCCTGCTCGAGCCGTGGGCGGTGCAGGCTGCCCTGAGCCGACGACGCGGTGGCGCGAAGCTGACCGACAAGGAGATCGGCGAGATCCGCCGTTGCACGCGGGCCTCCGATAATCTGCGGTGGCCGAGAGGTACGCGCGAATGACCGACGGGCGGGAAGAAGACATCGGCTACAAACGGCCGCCGCGCTCGACGCGATTCGGGAAAGGACAGAGCGGGAACCCCCGTGGTCGGCCCAGAGGGCGAAAGACGAGCATCCCCTACGACGCCGTCCTGGGCCAGATGGTGACGATCAGGGAGGGCGGGCGTGACCGCCGCGTCACCGCGGCGGAGGCGTTCCTGCTGCAACTCGCCAAGAAAGGGCTGGAGGGCGATGGCGCCGCCGTGCGCCAGGCTCTGGCGTCGATCGAGGAAGCTCGGGCGAAGCGTCTTATAGGCGATGACGTTGAGCCACTGACATTCGTCACGGTTTATGTCTCGCCGGGAAGCGTGACTGGCGCCCTCGAATCCCTGCGCATGGCCTGCAAGCTCGACCGGTATCGCCCGACGGCGCGCATGGCCCTCGAGCCCTGGATCGTCGAAGCCGCGCTCGCACGGCTTGGTGGACGGCGCCTCTCCCGCGAACAGCAGCGCACGGTCGTCCAGGCGACCCGCACGCCCCGCAAGGTCAACTGGCCAGAATGGTGGACGGAGCTTCCGGAGTAGCGGGTGACATGGAGAAACACACCTGGCCGAATGGCGCGTGGCGGTGGCGGTGGGGACGAGTCCTAGGCCTGGCGGAGGCGGACTCGAAGCGGGTTGGCGTAGTTTCCTTTGCGGTCCCAGAGCCGTCGAGCACGCCCGGCTATCGCGGCCAGGAACGGGTTCCGAAGATCGGTGTCGCCAGCGAGGATGATCAAATGTGCTTGGGCGCGCGACGCGGCGACGTTGATCAGCCGGCGCCCAGTCTCGCTGTTCAGGAATGGGCTCCCTGCATCCACAGGATCAAAGATCACGATCTTCCGCTCGCTACCCTGAGCTCGGTGAACCGTGCTGACGCGAACTTCCTTCTGCCCTTGCCGTCCCAGCATCGACTTGATGAGAGCACGCTGAGCGCGAAACGGCGTGAGGACCAGGATGTCATCCGCCTCGACGTATAACCCCAGCAGTTCGTGGACCAAAGCGGCAATGATCTCGGCGGATGCGAAACGGATCTTGCCATTGTATTTCTTTGACCAGTTTGCATCGCCAGCACGATCATCTATGAGCACACGCGGGATCTCTCGACCATCGAGGAACCAGGGAGAGCGAGTTCGCTTCCATTCCGGGTCACGCGCTGCTTTCCGGCATACGACGAGCTCGTCGCCATAGAAAGTGTGCGAGACAATATCGCAGGCGCCCTGGCACGTTCTTGATTGCTCGTTGAGGAACACGCTGGGTGCATTCTTTAAGACGTCAAATGCTGTCCTGCCGAGAATTGATTGAGTTGAGGTTTCGTCGCTTTGGACGATAGGAGCCAGCTGTTGCGGATCACCTGCGAACGTGGCGCATTTCGCGATGCTGGCGACCATCAGCGCCGCGGGCAACATGATCTGGCTGGCTTCGTCAGCGATTGCAAAATGCCAAACCCCGCCGCCCGGCTGCGCGATACTATCGAAGTGACGGAACAGGGAATTGGTAGTGATCGCGACAACGCGTGAAGATGCCGAAATGAAGGCGACGTCCGTCTTCAGCTTGGCTCGTGCCGCTTCCAGTTTCTCTTTCCAGGCGACGTACCGTTCGATGTCGTTCTTCGACGGCTCCTCGAGTTCCAGCATGCTGATTTCCAGAGATGCCTCGTAGATGCCCTGTGCCAGCAAATGGTCACGCCCATGGAACTTCTGCGCGTCGAAACGGGAGCCGATCCGCTTCATGGAGCGACGGAGGTCATCGCGCCCAATACGGCTGAGCCAATCGTCCGCTGAAATGAGTGCCGAGTCGACCGCCGTGTTTGTTGGGCCGCTGACGAGGATCTTCGCATTCCTGAACCGGATAAGCAGGTACGCGATCATGCCGCCAATCGTGAAGGTCTTGCCCGTGCCAGGCGGCCCATGAAGCAACCCCACGCGGTTTAGCGGCAGTGATACCGCCTGCGCCTGCCGGGCGCGGAGCATGTCAAATTCGGGAGGAAGTGCCTTTGCTTTTGCGGCAGGCTCTTTTTCGGTCCGACGAAGAGTCGCAGTAGCTGTCTTCCTTGATGGTTCTCGTTGCCATAATTCAATGAGTGGCGTGATGAAGTCCGGGGGATAAAGAGTGACGCGTTCATTTGCTTCGGGCGGCGGGCCTTGGACAAAGCGGAGGGTAAACTCGCCTTTGTCTGGATCGACGACCACGACCTCCCCCCGACCGCTCGTCTCGCCGTACCACACAGCGCGTGACCCCTCGAGGCTCTCATCAAGTGCCACGCTGGAGCGTCCATCGCGCATCGGCTCGACGGCCAGAATGACGAGATTTGCTTGTCGCCGTGACGACAAGACCTTGAAGGGCAGACCACGCTGCGCCGCTGTTCGCTCGTTTTCAAGAGCAGACAGAATCGTGTCCGCAGTGATCGTCATCAGATTCCCAACTTGGAGGCCAAGGATCAGTAGGGGCCCCTTCCTGCAAGCAGGATAGTTCGGGATCGCAAATCGCCGCAATCATAAGAAAATCCTTGTTGATCTCGGCCGGCGCTATTCCCGGTCCTGCGCGTCTTCGTCGGCCCCGATCAGGATGTAGACTCCTGGCCGTTCGATCTCGGGGAAAGCTTCGCGAACCCGTCGAAGCGGATTGCGCGGGAAGGCGATCGCCTGGATCGTCGACATCGAGATCTGCGCCACCCGAATACCGTTCGGATCGCCGTCGAGAAGGAAGATATTGATCGAGCGCGGTTTCATCAAAGCCGTTGAAAAGCGAATACGATCACAGGGCTGCCGCTCCTTCTTGCAGGTAGGTCACCTCAAAAGCCTTCACTTGCCGGAATCGTTGATGCCTGTTGGCCGGGCTAAACCCGTTGTTCAGGTCTGCCCTCTGGAACACGTCGAGGCCCCGGTCGAGCAGGATCTTCCAGCCAGTGTCTGTCACAAGGTGCCGGGCGTGGATCGTGCTCGTCCCGTCAAAGGCCCAGCTAAACTCCACGCCCAAAGGTGCGATCCCGTTCCGGATCTGCTCAAGATAGCCCGTCTGGCGCTCGATGTCGTCCGGGTCAGGGGCGGTGATGAGCTGGAACTGGACGTCCTCCCCGTCCGGCTTGCGCAGCGCCACGACCTCGAGAAGTTCCATTAGGTTGCGCATCTGGTGATAGACTCGGATGTAGGGGTCCGTGAGCGTGATCACAGCCGCCTTGTCGAGCCATGGGCCGAGAAGCGCGTCGAAGCTGACTCCCTCTTGGTTCTCCACGAATGTGACGTGACCGGGCGCGGGTCCGCGCGGGACGTCGGGCGTAGTCGAGGCGGGCGGGTCGCGGCTCTCCGGGGCGCCCCGTATCGGCGCGGAAGCGGGCGCGCCCCGATCCAGGTGGGGCGGGTCCAGCTCGATCACTGCCTCGCCCACCTCCTCGACATTCCGGCGGTGATACCAGCGCGGGTGCTCCCGCTCCTCGAGGGTCTGCACCTTCGTCACTCGGCCCGACCTGTCGGCGAAGCTGAACTCGACCTCCGGGTAGGTGCTGTCGATCCGCATCAACTGGTCCTTGACGCGTTTTCGCCCCTCTATCGCGAGGGTTAGCAGCTCCCGGATTTCCTCCGGGGTCGCACCCCCGTCCGGGAAGAGGAGCTTCACCAGGCCGGAGAAGGTCTTCTGCACCCCGTCCCGGTCTCGAGTCGAGATGGAAGCGTCTAGCGTAAACAGATTCCGGTAGTCCGAGGACCGGCGCTGTCAGAATGAATCTGGTTGAGACGGGCAGGACGGCCTCGTAGCCTCCGGCCATGACGAAACGCGACCCTTTCAAGTATTTCCACAGCAGCCCGGAGATCATCCGCCTTGCAGTGATGCTCTATGTCCGGTTCCCGCTGTCGCTTCGGAACGTCGAGGACCTGCTTCACGAGCGCGGGATCGAGATCAGCCACGAGTCGGTGCGGTTCTGGTGGCAGCGTTTCGGCCCGATGTTCGCCGCCGAGATACGCAAGAAACGGGCGGAGCGGCTTCGTTCCGGGCCGCAGTGGCAATGGCACCTCGACGAGATGTTCGTGAAGATCAACGGTGAGCGACACTACTTGTGGCGGGCCATCGACCAGGAAGGCGAGGTCCTCGAAAGCTTCGTGACGAAAACGCGGGACAAGAAAGCTGCATTGAAATTCCTCAAGAAAACAATGAAGCGCTATGGTCGGCCGCACATCTTGGTACCGGACAAGCTCCGGTCCTACGGTGCCGCGCTCCGGGAGGTCGGCGCGGCGGACCGGCAGGAAACGGGCCGCTGGCTCAACAATCGGGCTGAGAATTCGCACCTGCCATTCCGACGACGAGAAAGGGCGATGCAGCGCTTCCGGCGCATGCAAAGTCTGCAGATCTTCGCTGCCGTCCACGCCTCAGTCTTCAACCATCTCAACTCGGAGCGTAGCTTCTACTCGAGGGCAAATTTCAAGAAGAACCGCGCCGCCGCTCTCGCCGAGTGGCGTCAACTCGGCGCCGCATAAGGGGCAAGCTCACTGTCCATTCGGAGACTGGTTCGAATCCGTCTGACAGCTCCGCCACCCGAAAGCGCCCGAAATCCAACCGTTTCTGCCAGGCGCGACGGCGCGGCCGGAGGGTTAGTGCAAACCTAACTCCAACCTGCTACCGCTTTCGGGGAGCGACGCGGAGGAACCGATGCGGCACGAAAGCAAGTTTGCGGGCTGGATCAGGTCAGGCGGCAACAGTGTCTTCGTCTTGCCGCTTGGTCCGGTTCAGGAACCGGAAGTCAAGTTCTCGGTGGTCCCAGACCGACTGCAGGACAGCATCATCGACGATGCGCTGGCCGCTGGCGTTGCCCGGCTGAATGGCTTTCTCTCCGAAGGTGTCAGCATTGACGTCACGTCGGTCGACCTGACCACGATCAGGGATCAACTTCGCAGCTCGGTTGCGGGTCGCCTGAACGAAACGGGTGTGCCGGTGAATCCCAACGATCCGGTCGTCAACGCGATCCTCGCGCGATATGCCGAGGCGCTGAACGGCCACTTTCAAAGAGATGCGCTGCAACTCGAAACCTACATCTGGCGCAGTCAGGACGACGCCCGTGTTCGCGCGGCACATGCCGAGAACGATGATCGGGTCTTCGCGTGGGCGAATCCTCCTGCGGGCGGCCATCCCGGCGAGGCCTGGAACTGCCGATGCACGGCCGAACCGATCATTGATCCCGACAGCATTCCCGAGAATGCGGTCTGCGACATCCTGACAGGGGATCGCCTTGCTGCGGTTTTTCCGGACGCGCCCTCCGACAGGCTTGCCGCGATCGCGCGCGAGCTTGACCTTCGGATCGCATCCGGAAGCTTGGACAGTCGGGAACGTCTGATCCACTTCTTTGCGCAGATGCGCATGGAAGCGGGCAGCAATGCTCGCCTCGAAGAGAGCCTCAACTACAATCCTAGGGGATTGAGGAACACTTTCAGCTATTTCAGAGACAACCCCGACGACGCCGAGCGCTACGGTCGCACTGATGAACATCCCGCTGATCACGTTTCAATTGCGAACCTAGCTTACGCCAATCGTAACGGCAACGGAGACCCAGCAAGCGGAGACGGCTGGACATTTCGCGGTCGGGGCCTGTTTCAACTGACGGGCCGCGCAAACTATCGGGCGTTCACGGTGTGGCATGAAGAGGTCTTTCGCGAGGGCATCGATTTTGAAGCCGAGCCTGATCGAGCAGCGGAACCGGTGTACGCCGTCAGATCGGCTGTCTTCTTTTGGCTGGATCATGGCTTGCCTAGCCTCGCAGACGGAGGGCTGGCCGATGCGGCCACGGATGCAATCACACGACGAATTAATCTTCATACTAGGACATATGAAGAACGCCGGGAAATAATGCGAGCTATCCGAGAAGGCGGGCAGTTCGACGGTATTTGTCGATTCTCGGTCGCTCGCCCGCGATTTGAGGACGTGGAATGA
Organism: Albidovulum sp.; assembly: GCF_008933605.1. GTDB lineage: Bacteria > Pseudomonadota > Alphaproteobacteria > Rhodobacterales > Rhodobacteraceae > Albidovulum. Next base: position 17,242 of record NZ_WBUS01000007.1, on the reverse strand, counting down.
GTGGGCGACTGGCTCTTTCGCCGCTTCTGCTTTTGTTGGCCCAAACCGCTCTGGCGCAAGAGTTGAACAATTTTCAGGCTTTATACGATGAAAGCAGCGTTAGGACCCGAACTCTCACTATCCAACTTGAAACGGCGGATAACGACATTCGCTTTTCGGTGGCGCTGCTTGACAACGAAACTGGCTTTGAAGCCCGGCATGAATTCGAAGCTCCTGTTCCCGAAATGCCGGTGCCATTCCAATTCGAGCAGCGCAACATTTGCGGTGCCTCGGTTATTCTTCTGACCGTCGATTACCCTTGGCGCCACGATTGGCCACAAGTCGTGCGGATCTTGGATACCTACGCCTTTCGCGGTTCTGACTTTGCATTCATCGACGTCGCCGCTGGTGCCCTAACCGACATAGCGTTGCTCGACCGTTCCCAAGTTGAGGCCGAAGACATGGCGATGCAGCCGCCCATCCTCGTCGAATGCATCTCAGACAGCGGCGGAATCCCCTTTAGATTTGAAATGAAAACAAGGGATTAGGACGTCGTTCAGGTGGAGAAGGTTGGGCGTCAGACCCGTTCCCTCCGCCACTTGCAGACCCGAGATAAGGTCCATGAACAGCCTATCCCTTGTTTTTCAGAGGGGTCTGGCGAGGTCATCCAAGTCTCGGAGACTGGCGTTCTGGTCTAACTCCGGCACCGGGCGACCGGTGCTCGAGGCGGGAACGGCCCACTGTGCGCCCATTGCTCCCACAGCGCGAGAAGGCACAAGTGACCCGCCGCCGACGGCTTCGGCCGAATGGGCGTCGGGGGACCAGAGGCAGGGGATCAGATCGCCCTCGCTTCAATGCCGAGGTGATTGCCGGCGCCTGTGGGAAGCACGATGGTCAGGTCCGATCGCTCGCTCGAGAACGACCACATTATCTGTGGCAGCTCCGCCCGCCGCGGCCATTACCTTGATATATGTCAAGTTACGCAGCACAAATCCGTGCGTTACTTTGTGCCACAAGGGTGATCGTTGCGCCGTAACGCGCGGAAGTCGCAGGGATTACCTGCACCGCTGCTGTCTCCGCCCCCCAAGGGGGTGCGGTGACTGCGAGAGAACTGTTCAAGTGTCAACAATCCAGGCGGTGGCGTCGTGGAAGAGGAAGGCCTTGCGCTCTTCAAACATGACGCCGTGCCCGACAATCACGGGGAGGGACAGCAATGACTGACCAGACGGACACCGCCATCCGGAAAGATGGCGAACTACCGCAGCAAGTGCCTTTCATGCAGCAGGTGCTGGACAATCCGTTCCTGCTGCTGTTCCTCGGGATCACCATCCCGACGGTGCTCTACATAGTCTGGGGGGTGATGGAAATAGCCTCCATCCCCGTCGCCAACTGAGCAGGTGCGGCCATGGCAATACACCCGCCCTCAAACCGGCTCTGGTGGAAGGAACCGATCCACGGCATCGAACTGGCCTGGATCGTGATCGCCTTCCTCTGGGGGCTGTTCATGTTCTTCTTCATGATCGCCTGGCACTTCATCGGGCAACAGAACCTGTCCAACGAGACCTACAAGGTCAAACCCGAAGCCTACGCCGAGCGGGTCGAGGCCTTTGCGGCCGAGTTCCAGGCCACCGGCGATGATGGCGCGCCCCTCGAGGAGGACGGCGTGCCGGTGGTCCGGCCCCCCGTCGGCGGCGACGCCTACATCCTGGCGCGGCTGTGGGAGTTCTGGCCGATCCTCGAACTGAAGAAAGGCGAAAGCTACCGCATCCACCTTTCGTCGGCCGACTGGCAGCACGGCTTCTCGTTGCAGCCCACCAACATCAACATCTCGGTCCATCCGGGATACGAGCACATCATCACCCTGACTCCCACGGAAAGCGGCACGTTCGGAATCGTCTGCAACGAATTCTGCGGGATCGGCCATCACACGATGACCGGGCGCATCCGGGTCGTGGACTAAGGGGGAACAGCAATGACCAGCATTGACCAAGGCGCGCTGACAGGGACAGGCGCCCGAACCTCGTGGCGGACCTGCCGATTCTCGGGGCTGAAGATCGAGGCCAACGCCGAGGCGCTGATCAAGGTGAACGCGGTGGCGGCCGTGATCTTCCTGGCGCTTGGCGGGCTGATGGGGCTGATGGTGGCCCTGACCCGCTGGCCGGCGATGCAGCTTCTGCCTGCCGAGTGGTTCTATCTGGTCCTGACAGGGCACGGCGCGAACGTGCTCCTGTTCTGGATCATCTTCTTCGAGATCGCCGTGCTCTACTTCGCCTCCGCCGTGATCCTCGGGTCGCGGCTGGCGGCGCCGAAGGTGGCCTGGTTCGCCTTCGTCCTCATGGTGGTTGGCGCGGTGATGGCGAACTACGCGGTGCTTCGCGGCGATTCGACGGTGATGTTCACCTCCTACCCGCCGATGCAGGCCTCGCAGTGGTTTTACCTCTCGCTGATCATCTTCGCGGTCGGCGCGCTGATCGCCACGTTCATCTTCTTCGGCACGCTGGTCGTCGCCAAGAACGAGCAGACCTATGACGGATCGGTGCCGCTGGTGACCTTCGGGGCGATCACCGCGGGCATCATCGCGGTCTTCACCCTGGCCTCGGGCGCGATCATCCTGATCCCGACCTGGTTCTGGTCCCTCGGGCTGATCACCAACATCGACACGCTGATGTACAAGGTCGTCTGGTGGGGCATGGGCCATTCCAGCCAGCAGATCAACGTCTCGGCCCATGTCTCGATCTGGTATGCGATCGGGGCCATGGTGGTGGGCGCCAAGCCCCTCTCCGAGAAGGTCAGCCGCACCGCCTTCTTCATGTACATCCTGTTCCTGCAGTTGGCCTCGGCGCACCACATCCTGGCGGAGCCGGGCATGTCGTCGAGCTGGAAGATCGTCAACACCTCCTACATGATGTACCTCGCGGTCATGGGGTCGATGATCCACGGCCTGACGGTTCCCGGCGCGATCGAGGCGGCCCAACGGCGCAACGGCTTCACCCGCGGCGCCTTCGAGTGGCTGACCAAGGCGCCCTGGGGCAACCCGGCCTTCGCGGGCATGTTCCTGAGCCTCGTGATGTTCGGCTTCATCGGCGGCATCTCGGGCGTCGTGCTCGGGACCGAGCAGCTGAACGTGCTGATGCACAACACCATCTATGTGCCGGGCCACTTCCACGGCACGGTGGTGGCGGGGACGACGCTGGCCTTCATGGCGATGACCTATCTCGTGGTGCCGCTGATCTTCCAGCGCGACATCCTCTGGCCGGGTCTGGCGAAATTGCAGCCCTTCGTCTTCGGCATCGGTGCGGGCGGCATCTCGCTCTTCATGATGGGCGCGGGCACGCTGGGCGTTGCGCGGCGGCACTGGGACATGTCGCTGACCGACGCGGCGCACGCCTACGAGTTTCCGGCAGCCGCCTACCTGATGATGGGGCTGAACGGCATCTCGGCGATCATGGCCGCGCTCGGCGGGGTGATGTTCATCGTGATCGTGGTCGGCTCGATCCTGGCCGGGCCGCGGCTTGACCGGCCGGGCGCGAAGCTCACCTTCCCGCTGCATGACAAGAGCCGCGAATCCGTGTCCGAATACGGCAGCCACGGGACGCTGAAGCTGCCGGGGACGCTGATCCTGGTCGGTATCTTCTTCGCCTGCTTCGTGCTCTACTACTTCGTGAACTGGAAGTACCTGTCGGAACTGTGGCTGTTCAACTGACCTGACAGGAAGGAGCCAGGACATGCAAACCGCCCTGACGATGACCGTCTCGATCCTGAAACTGCGGATCGGTTCTTTCATCGCGCTGGCCGCGCTGGTCGGGATCCTCACCGGCGGCGGTCGGCTGGGCTGGATCGAGGCGGCTGTCTTCACCCTCGCCGTGCTGGGCGCCTCCGGCGCGGCGGGGGCCTTCAACCAGTACTTCGAACGCGACACCGACCGGCTGATGGCGCGCACCTTCGGCCGGCCCTTCGCCAGCGGCACGCTGAAGGCAGGGCCGATCTGGCCCGTCACCTTCACCCTCCTGCTCATGGCCTCGATCCTGATGGGCTGGTCGGTGGGCGGCTCGCTCGCCGCCGTGCTGATCTTTCTCGGCGCCTTCACCTACGGCGTGGTCTACACGCTCTGGCTGAAGAAGCGCACCGTCTGGAACGTCGTGATCGGTGGCGCGGCCGGCAGTTTCGCACTCCTCGCCGGCGCGGCCGCGGCGGCCGATCCCTTCGGACCCGCACTCGGACCCGTGCCGATCTTGCTGGCCGCCGTCCTCTTTCTCTGGACCCCGCCGCATTTCTGGGCGCTCGCCGCGCTCAGGGCCGAGGACTACCGCCGCGCCAATGTCCCGATGCTGCCCGTGGTGTCCGGGCACGAGACATGGGGCAAGGTGATCTTCGTCCATGTCGTGGCCCTCGTCGCGCTGTCGCTCGGGCCGCTCTTCTTCGGTCTCGGCCCGGTCTACGGGATCTGCGCCGCCATCGCGGGTATCTGGTTCCTGGTCACGAGCTGGCAACTGATGCGGGAGCCGTCGAAGCAGCGGTCGCGCGCGACCTTCCTCGCTTCGCTCGGGCATTTCGCCCTGCTGTCACTGGGGGTCGTGCTCGACCGGGGTCTGGCATGGGCACTCTGAAGTCGGCACTTCTGGCCTGCCTCCTTGCCTTTCCCGCCTGGGCCGAGACTGCCGATCTGGACGTCGAGACCGCCTATGAGGCGAGCCAGGCGGCGATCGGGCGCCAGACGTCGGACCATGGGCTGGTCGATCACACCGGCCAGCCGCTTGAGCTGGCGCAATTGCGTGGCAAGCCGCTTCTGGTCTCGCTGGTCTTCACCAGTTGTTCAACCGTCTGCCCCCTGACCACGAGCTATCTGCGCGACCAGGTGGAGAAGGCGCGGAACGCGCTGGGAGAGGACAGTTTCAACATCCTCACCTTCGGGTTCGACGCAAGCGGCGACCGTCCGGCGCAGCTTGCCGCCTTTGCCGGCACCCACAACCTGACCGACATCGACGGCTGGCATATCGCCAGCGCCGACGCCGAGACCACGGCGGCCTTCATCGAGGAGCTTGGCTTCTCCTACCGCGCGGTCGCCGGCAGCTTCGACCACGTGACGCAGACGACGATCCTCGATGCCGGCGGTGTCGTCTACCGCCAGGTCTATGGCGAGGCTTTCCCGCCGCAGGTACTGATCGAGCCATTGAAGGACCTGGTGCTCGGGCGGCAGACCCGCTCGGTCGCGCCGCAGGACCTCTGGAACCGGATCAACTTCCTCTGCACCGTCTACAACCCGCTGACCGGCGCCTACCGGTTCGACTACGGCATCTTCTTCGGCATCTTCTTCGGCGGCGTGTCGCTCATCCTGACCGGCATCGTCGTTCTGCGGCTCTGGCTGGAACGGCGGCGCGCGCTCAGGGCGTTGCCGAGACGGGACCGGGCCGCGTCATGACCGCACTCCGCGCCTGGGTCCGCAACGGTTTCGACCGTGCCGAACGCGTCCTCGACCGCGCCTTCGGGCCGGACTGGAATCCGCTCGCGCAGCTTGGCCCGATTGGCTGGTTCCTGTTCTGGACCGTCGCCGTCTCCGGCATCTACCTCTTCATCTTCTTCGACACCGGCGTGACCCAGGCCTATGCCTCGATCGAATGGCTGACGAAGGACCACTGGTGGCATGCCGGCATCGCCCGCAGCCTGCACCGCTATGCCTCCGACCTGATGGTCGTGGTGATGTTCCTGCACCTCGCCCGCGAATGGGCGATGGACCGTTACCGCGGCAAGCGCTGGTTCTCGTGGCTGACGGGCGTCTTCGTCATATGGTTCGTCTACCTCTCGGGCATCACCGGCTACTGGCTCGTCTGGGACAGGCTGGCGCAATACGTCGCCATGATCACGACCGAGCTGCTCGACACGCTCGGCATCTTCGCCGAGCCGATCGCGCGCAACTTCCTGTCGCCGCAGAGCCTTTCCAGCCGCTTCTTCACGCTGATGGTGTTCCTGCACATCGCCATCCCGTTACTGCTGCTCCTGCTGATGTGGATCCACATCCAGCGCATCACCGAGGCGCGCACCAAGCCGCCGCGCGGGCTTGCGGCGATCACGCTGGGGTCGCTGGTCGCAGGGTCGCTGATCCTGCCCGCCACCTCGCAGGGGCCGGCCGACCTCGCCAGCCTGCCGCAAAGCCTCGGCATCGACTGGTTCCTGCTCTCGCTCTATCCGGTGATCGAATCCGTCCCGGCGGGCGCGATCTGGGCCGGTGTCCTTGTGTTTACCCTCCTGCTGGCGGGCCTGCCCTGGCTGCCGCGCCGCCGCGAGGGCGCGGCGGCTGAGGTGTTCCTTGACCACTGCAACGGCTGCTCGCGCTGCGTCGCCGACTGCCCCTATGCCGCCATCACGCTGGTCCCGCGCAGCGACGGCCTGCCCTTCACCCACGAGGTGGAGGTCAATGCCGACCGCTGCGTGTCCTGCGGCATCTGCATGGGGTCCTGCCCGTCCTCCACGCCCTTCCGCCGCTCGGGCCCGCTGATCACCGGCATCGACCTGCCCGACCGTCCGCTTGCAGAGGTCCGGGCCGAGGTGATCGAGGCCGCCGCGGCGCTGGAGGGAATGCCGGGGCGGGTGATGACGCTCGCCTGCGCGCATGGCGCGGCGGCGGAGGCCGCACCGGGCCGTGTCGTCCTGCCCTGTGTCGCGATGGCCCCGCCCTCGCTGATCGACTTCATCATCAGCCGCGACCTGGCCGACGGCGTGGCCGTCGCCGGCTGCGCCGAGCGCGACTGCTTCAACCGCTTCGGCGTCGCCTGGACCCGCGCCCGCTTCGAGCGCAGCCGCGACCCCTACCTGCGCCAGCGTGTGCCGCGCGAACGGGTGCTGACGGTCTGGGCCGGCCCCACGGAAACCGTGCGCCTGCAGAAGGAACTCGGTTCCTTCACATCTCGGCTGGGCGCCATGCCGGCCTTTGCCGGGGCACGGTCCCTCGACGCCGAGGAAACCGCCCCGGCCGAGACGGAGGCGGCGAAGTGACCGCGCGAACGGATTGGCGCGGCCGCGGCCGCCATCTCGCCCTGGGCGGCGCGCTGTCGCTGGTCGTGGTACTGGCGGCGGCCGCGCTCTCGGCCTGGCCCGCATGGCAGAGCCTGCCGCCCGACACCGCACTGCTGCGGCTGAGCTTCACCCACAGCGGCGTCCGCAACTGCCGCGACCGCACCGAGGAGGAACTGGCGAAACTGCCGCCCAACATGCGCAACAGCCAGATCTGCGACCGTCGCCGCGCGCCGGTGCGGGTCGAGATGGACGTCGACGGGCAAACCGTCATCGCCGCCGACCTGCCGCCCAGCGGGCTGGCCGGCAGCGGCCCCTCGCGCATCTACCGACGGGTTGAACTACCGGCGGGCAGCTACCATCTCACCCTCAGGATGCGCGACGATCCCTCGGTTGCGGGCTTCACCCAGGAAGCCGCTTTCGACATTGACCTGTCCCCGGCCGAAAGCCTTGCCGTCGATTTCGACGCGACGACCGGCCGGTTCTTCCTGCACTGACCGCCACGGAGGACCCAAATGGCCCCCATCGCATGGAAGCCGGAGTTCAGCGTCGGCGATCCCGCCGTCGACCACGAACACCGCGAGCTTGTCGAGCTGGTGAACGCCGCCGCGGGCGCCATTCTCGACGGCCGTCCGGATGCGGACGTGGACCGCTGTCTCGGCGATCTCTACCGGGCGATCTCGGCGCATTTCGCCCATGAGGAACGCCAGATGACCCGCGCCGGCTATGATCAGCTGACGCCCCACAAGGGCGACCACGAGCGGCTCCTCGACGCGCTGCGCGACATCATGGACGGGACGGCGGCGGGCGAGGCGCCGACGGCGGAGCGGTTGACCGCGGTGCTGGAGGCCTGGTTCACCGACCACTTCCGCACCCATGATGCGCGGCTGCATCGCCGGCTCGGTCCGCACGATCACTGACCCCGGCCGCCGTATCAGGGCTCTTGCGAGAGCTCCGCGATCAGCGGCAGGATCTCGTCCTCCACGACACGCCGATCGAGCGGGCCGACGAGCGCATGCGCAACGCGCCCCTCGGCAGTGATCACGAAGGTTGCGGGCAATCCGTAGGCGCCCCAGGCTCGTGCCACGGTGCCGTCTGCATCGACCCCGATCCGGTCGAACGGATCGCCGACGGCGGTCAGAAACCGCTGCGCCGCCGGCAGACGGTCATCGGAGTTGATGCCGTAAACGACGACACCCGGCGTTGCCGCCAGGTCCCGCAGGAGCGGCATTTCCTCGCGGCAGGGCACGCACCACGAGGCCCAGAAGTTCACGACGGCGACCTTGCCTCGCAGGTCTCTGGCGGCCAGGCCCGGATCGCCTGTCGTCAGCGGAGGCAGCGAAAACTCCGGTATCGGGTTGCCAGTGGGCGGTTGTGGCGCCACTGCCTGTCTGTCGTCGAACTTGCCGAAGCCGACGAACCAGCCAACGACCAGCACCAGGACCAGCACCAGCGGCCCGGCCATCAACACAAGGCCGCCGAGCAGCGGCTGCGTCCGTTTGCGACGTGTCCACACGGCAGGCCTCCCCATCCCTTTCCGGCGAAGGGACGCGGAACGATATCAAATCCGTTTTGCGCTTAGAACGGGCAATCGCACGTCTGGCCGTCGTCAGTCGCCAAGTTCCATCTCGGCCAGAAGATGCGCCCACTGGGCGCCGTGCATGTCGCGGTCCTCGCGGCTGCCCTGGACGACGGGGCGAGGAAAGGAAATCTTGATCACGTTCAGCTCGGCGATGTCGAACCGCTTGAGAAGCTGCTCCGGCTGGCCATAGACCCGCGCGATGGCGGCGGTGGGCAGGCGCGAAAGCCGGGCGAATGCCACCGCGCTGCCGCAGAAGATGTCGACCGTCACCCAGAAGGGGCCGGCATTCTTCGACCGGACCTTCAGCGCGATGTCAGCGACGCGCATGGCCAACCTCCGTCACTGTCAGACGGAAAGCGTCCATCGGCGCATCGAGCCGCATCACGTGGTTCAGTGCGAATTCATAGAGCGCGCCACGGTCGGTCGTAGCCGGGGAATAGGGAAAGGCGAAGGTCGGCAGTTCCTCGTCGGGCGTCAGCGGATGGTGCAGAACGAAGGGATTGATCAGCTTGCCGATCTCGCTGGCCAGGGCCTGCGACGCGGCCGTGACGATGCCGAGGACGCCGATCTCGACCGGCTGTCCCCGCCGTGTCTCCATCGCCCCGAGCGCGCCGTCCTGGCCGATCAGGCGGAACTCCAGCGAATAGGCCAGTGGTTCGAGTCCCATGCGGCGGGAAATTTCGGCGGCGAGGAAGGCCTGCAGGCCGGCGACCCAGTCGCGGGCCTTCGCGACATAGCGCGGGTCGCGCAGGATGGCGAGGATCGTGGTCTGGTATCCCGCCGCCCGTGCGCCTTCCAGCTTTACGGTGTAGGGGCCCGGAACCCAGCGCGAACCCTCGACCCGCACCCGCCGGCCGTCGAGCGCCGCGTAGCGCGCGGCGGTCACATCGAGGTGGCCGCCCGGCTCGTACAGTCGAAACGGATCGGAATTTTCATAGAGCATGTGGGCCGAGACGGAGAAGGGCGTGCAGGCCGCCGCCTCGGCCATGGGCTCGACGGTGAAGCCCGCCGCGTCGAACTCCACCATGATGGTGCCGGTCATCGGGTGGGTCGAGCACAGCGCGCCGCATTCGGCGATCTTGGCGCCATGCCAGGCGGCGCCGGCGTGGTCACCCCGCGCGAGCGGTAGGGCCGCGATCAGCGCGGTGTCGGTGGTGCGGCCGCAGATCACGATCTCGGCCCCGGTGGCCAGCGCCGCCTGGACCTGCTCGGCCCCCGCCAGGGCGACGATGTTGGTCATGGCGGAGAGGCCGGCCTCGGTGATCTCGGGGGCAGGGGTCAGAGGCGCGATGCGGCCCTCGCGCAGGGCGGTGATCACCCGCTCGGCCGGTTGACCGGAGTAGAGCCGGGCGACGCGGGCCGACTGACCGAGTTCCGCCGCCAGTTCGGCGGTGATGTCGAACATCCAGTCCACCGTCGCGTCGGCGCCGCAGGTGCCGGCGGTGCCGATCACCAGCGGGACCCCGGCCTCGGCCCGCGCCAGCATCAGCTCCCGCCATTCGGCCCTGGTCGCCGCGCGCGAGTATTTCGACTGCCCCGCGCCCAGAGAGTAGGGCCCGCTGTCGGTGGACCCCCCGTCGATGGCGATGATGTCGGGGCGCATCGCCACCCCGCGCGCCAGCGCCTTGCGGTCGAAGCCAAGGCCCAGAACCCCGGAAGGCACCAGCACACGGGTCGGCATCGTCGTCTCCTCAGTCGGCGTCCAGCGGCATGTCGCTGGGCGGGATCGGCGGCCGTTTCACCAGCCGGCGCAGGAACATCGGCGCGAGGAAGCCGCCGGCCGCGAAGAGCCAGAGCCCGAGCGCGATCGGTGTCGAGAAGAGGTAGGTCCAGTCGCCGTCCGAAATCACCATCGCGCGGCGCAGCGCGTCCTCCATCGCACTCCCCAGAAGGATGCCGAGGATCACCGGTACGGTCGGCACCTCGAGCTTGCGCAGGACGTAGCCGAGCACCCCGAAGGCGATCATCACGAGCATGTCGAAGTAGCTGCCCGACAGCGAGAAGATGCCGACGAAGCTGACCATCGTGACCATCGGCATCAGGATCCACGGCGGCACCATCAGGATCTTCACGAAGAGCTTCACCATCGGCACGTTTATCACCAGGAGCACCACGTTGGCGATGAAGAGGCTGGCGATCAGGCCCCAGACGACCTCTGGCTGTTCCTTGAAGAGGAGCGGTCCCGGCGTGATGTCGAGCGTCATCAGGAGCGCGAGCATGACCGCCGTGGTGCCCGACCCGGGAACGCCGAGGGTCAGCATCGGGATCATCGCGCCGCCTGCTGCCGCGTTGTTGCCGGCTTCGGGCGCGGCGACACCGCGCGGATCGCCCTTGCCGAAGCGGCCGGAGGAGCCGACCCAGCTTTTCTCGGCCATGTAGGCCATGAAGGAACCGAGCGAGGCGCCGGCTCCGGGCAGGATGCCGGCGATGAAGCCGAGGCCGGTGCTGCGCAGCATGGTGGCGAAGGTCGCCTTCAGGTCGGCCCAGGGAATCGTCAGCTTGCCCAGCGTCACGCCGATGGCGCTGCTGCGGCCGTGGCTTTCGATGAAGATGAAGATCTCCGAGATGGCGAAGAGGCCGACGATGGCGACGAGGAAGTCGATCCCGTCCATGAGGTGCAGGTTGCCGCCGGTGAACCGCGGCAGGCCGGTGGCGTTGTCGAGCCCGATCACCGCGAGGCCGAGGCCGAGGCAGGCCGCGAAGGCGGATTTGGCCTGGTTCGACGAGGTCATGCCGCCGAGGGTCGCGAAGGCAAGCGCGTAGAGCGCGAAGTACTCCGCCGGGCCGAAGAGATAGGCGATCGAGGCGAGCACCGGGGCGATTACGACGAGGCCCACGGTCGACAGGAACGAGCCCATGAACGACGCGACGCCCGAAATGACGAGCGCGTCGCCGGCGCGGCCCTGGCGGGCCATGGGATAGCCATCGAGCGTCGTCATCATCGCCGGTTCGTCGCCGGGAATGTTGAGGAGGATCGAGGAAATCCGCCCGCCGTACATGCAGCCGTAGTAGACCGACGTCAGCAGGACCAGCGACTGGGTCGCGTCGAGCCCCAGCGCGAAGGCCAGGGGAATGAGGATCGCCACGCCGTTCGACGGGCCGAGGCCCGGCAGCGCGCCGATGATCGTCCCGAGGAACGCGCCCGCGACGGCAAGGAACAGGGTGAACGGCGTCAGGGCGACCCCGAATCCCATCGAGAGGTTGGCAAGTGTTTCCATGCGACGCGCTCCCTCAGCCCATCAGCGCCCGGGGAAGGGCGGCGAGCCCCAGGCCGAGGCCGAACTTGAAGATGACGTACAGAACCGCCGAGAGAGCGGCCCCCATGATCACGCTCTGCACCGGCTTCGGATCGATCAGGTAGCCGATGGCGGCCGAGGCGAGTGCCGTCGGAATGAGAAAGCCGAGGGGCACGACCGCATAGGCATAGGCCACGAGGACCACGAGTGCTGCGCCCATCGCAACCCAGGCGGCGCGGGCCGGCCAGTGCGGTTCCGGGTCAGGCCGGGCGAGAATGGAGAGGCCGCAAAGAAGCGAGGCCCCGGAGATCAGGATCGGGAAGACGCGGGGCCCGAGCGGATCGCTGAGAAAGCTGGTCTGGATCTGGAGGGCGCCCGCGAAGAACGCGAGCGCCCCGATCACCACGACCAGACCGAAGATCCGGTCGCTGGCCATCACTGGATGACCCCGATGTCCTTCGACAGCTGCGTCGTGTCGGCGACGACGCCGTCGATCCAGCCCTGGAAGTCGCCGCCGACCTTGGTGAAGGGGGCGAGGCCGTTGTCGGCCATGATCTGCTTCCACTCGGCGCTGTCGGCCACGGTCTGCAGCTTCTCGGCCCAGCCATTGAAAGCCTCGTCCGAGATGCCCTTGGGCACGTAGAGGCCGCGCCAGTTGACCACCTCGACGTCGAAGCCCTGCGACTTGGCGGTCGGGATCTCCTCGAAACCGGGCACCGGCTCGGCCGTCAGCACCGCCAGCGCGCGCACGTCGCCCGACTTGATGAAGCCCGAGATTTCCGACATGTCGCCGGTCATCGCCTGGGTGAAACCGCCGATGGTCTGGGTGATCGCCTCGGCGCCGCCGTCAAGGCCGATGTACTTGACCGATGCGAAGTCGGTGAAACCCGCGGCCTTAAGCACCATCAGCGGCTTGAGGTGGTCGAAGCCGCCCGCCGCCGAACCGCCGGCGAAGGTCACCGAGGCCGGATCGGCCTTGATCGCCTCGACGAGGTCGCCGAGCGTCTGGAACGGGCTGTCCTTGGCCACGACGATCACGCCGGGATCACCGCCGATGGCGCCCACGAAACGGACCTGGTCGGCCGTCATGCCGGCATAGGCATTCTGCGCCAGTCGCGTGGTGGTCGCGGACGAGGCGGCGACGATGAGGTCGGCATCCTCATTACGCTTGGTCACGACATGGGTATAGGCGACACCGCCGCCGGCCCCGGCCATGTTGGTCACCTGCACCGGCTGGTCGACCAGCTTGAGGTCATAAAGCAGCTTGCCGATCTGGCGGCAGGTGAAATCCCAGCCGCCCCCGGCGTCCGCCGGCGCGATGCATTCGGTCGCATAGGCATTGCCGCCCAGCGTCATGGCCAGCACGGCGCCGCCCAGGGCGGTGCGGATCGAAGTCTTGTTCATCCAGGTTCTCCCTCTTGCTTGCGAAGGCAGGTCATTTTCGCTTGGCCTGCCCCTTGCGGCAGTGACGATTATGCGGAAAGCTGACACGAACCTGACACCACAACAGTCGATTGGGTCGGAACTCCCGAAGGCATGCGGTACCTTCTCGTCGAAGACGCTGTGGAACTGGCAGAGTCTGTCAAGGACCTTCTGCGCCTTGGCGGCCATGCGGTCGACTGGTCTGCAAGCCTTGCCGAGGCCCGCGATTGTCTCGGCGGGGCGAGCTACGACCTGATCCTGCTGGACATTGCCCTGCCGGATGGCGACGGGCGGCGGTTTCTCTCCGAGCTGCGCCGGCAGGGCAATGCGACGCCGGTCATCATGATGACCGCCCGCAGCGCCGTGTCGGACCGGATAGATGCGCTCGACGGCGGGGCCGACGACTATCTGACCAAGCCCTTCGACCCGGCCGAGCTGGAGGCGCGCGCGCGTGCCGTCCTGCGCCGCAGGGGGGGTGCCGCAAGCTCGACCCGCCAGCTCGCCGACCTCAGCTTCGACCCCTTGACCGCGACGCTGACGGTCGCCGGCGACCCGCGCGAACTGCGCAACCGCGAGATGCGCCTCTTCGAGGTGCTGATCGGCGCACCCAACTGCATCTTCTCGAAGGACCAACTCTGCGACCGGCTGTTTTCCTTTGCCGAAAGCGTGACGGAAAACGCGATCGAGGTCTACGTCGCGCGCCTGCGCCGCAAGCTCGAAGGCTCCTGCGTGCGCATAGAGACGGTGCGCGGCCTCGGCTACCGCCTCACGCTGCCATGACCGATCCGGCGCGCGGCCCCGGATCCCTGCCGCGCCGCCTTGCGGCGGTCGGCCTTGGCGGATCGCTGCAGCGCAAGCTCATCTGGCAGTTCCTCGCGGCCGCGGCCCTCGCCGCGGTGACGCTGTTCCTGGCGATCCGCGTCACCGCCGATCGCGCCGCCGAGGCCGCGCAGGATTCGGTCCTTGCCGCCGCGACCCTCGCCCTGTCGGAGGGGCTTCTTGCCGAGGACGACGAGCTTGACCTCGACCTGCCGCCCACGGTCCTCTCGATGCTGTCGGCGATGGGCGAGGATCAGGTCTTCTACCGGGTCGTCCTGCAGGGACGGACGGTGACCGGCTATGAGAACCTCGCGCTCCCCGCGGCGATCCCGACGGGCGGGGAGCCGGTCTTCTACAAGACCTCGCTGAACGGGACGCCCGTGCGGGCCGCCAGCCTGACCCGCACCATCCTTTTCGACGGGGCGCAGACGGACGTGCAGTTCGCGCTGGCCCAGACCCGTCATGGCCAGGCCGCGATCGCCGATGCCATCGCCCGCAGGGCGGGATTTCTCGGCATCGGGTTCTTTGTCCTTGCCGTGCCGATGAGCCTATTGGCGGCCCGCGCCATCCTCGGCCCCATCGGTCAGGTCGCCGATGGCGTGTCAAGACGCGGGCCCCAGGACCTGCGCCCGGTGGCCGAGCGCGTCCCCCCCGAACTCGCGCCCTTCATCGCGGCCCTGAACGGGTTCATCCGGCGCCTCAGGCTCGCCCATTCCAGGACCGAAACCTTCATCGCCGAAGCCGCCCATCACATCCGCACACCCCTGTCGGCGATCCGCGCCGAAGCGGAAGTCGCCCTGCATGAGGCCGGGGACGACAATATCCGCACCCGCCTGCGCCGGGTGATCCGCTCGGCCGAGGAATGTTCGCGGTCGGCCAGCCAGTTGATGGATCATGCTCTCGTCATGTCGCGCAGCGACCGCGAGGTGCGCGGCCCGGTCGAACTTGGCGCCCTGCTCGACGGACTGATCGCCAGCATGCGGCCGACCGCCGACCTTCGCGAACTGTCCCTGCGGTGGCGCCGGCCCGATGAGCCGGTGGTGGTTCTCGGTGACAGGCTCCTGCTGGAGACCGCGCTGCGCAACATCCTCGACAATGCGATCAAATATTCCAATCCGGACGATGCGATCGACCTCCTGCTCGAGGTGTCCGGGCGAGAGGCGAGCGTGAGCGTGCTGGATCGCGGCCGGGGCATCGCCAAGGCCGACCTCGCCAGCCTCGCCCCCCGGTTCCAGAGGGGCGAGAATGTCCGCGACATCGTCGGCTCGGGCCTCGGGCTGACGATGGTGACCGAGGTCAGCGACTCGCATGACGGCCGGTTCCGGCTGGAACCGCGCGAAGGAGGTGGCACTTGCGCCCATTTCAGCCTTCCTCTCGCCTGATGGCAGGCCCGATCACGGTCCTGGTCAGGGCGCTGATCCTCGGTGTCGCGCTGATGCTGGCCGGACCTGCGGCTGCGCTCGATGTCGAGGAGGAGTTCGTGCTGGGGCAGGGGGTCGCCGCATCTCCGCTCCGCATCCTCTCGACCACCGATGTCTCGGCGGCACGGCCGTTCCTGGAAGCCTTCCACGGCGCGAACCCCGATGTGCCGATCCGCTACACCGTCGCGTCGACGATCTCGGCCTACGACGCGATTGCGCGCGAGAAGCTGTCCTTCGACCTCGTGATCTCCTCGGCAATGGACTTGCAGATGAAGCTGGCCAACGACGGCCATGCCCGGCCGATCCCGGACTCGGCCGAACTCGACGCGGTGCCCCGCACGGCGCGTTGGCGGGACCTGATCGTCGGCATCTCGGTCGAGCCGGTTGTCATCGTGGCGCGTTCCGATGCCTTCGCGGCGGATGAAGTCCCCCATACCCGGCGCGAACTCATCGACCGCCTGCGCGAGGATCCCGAGCGATTCCGCGGCAGGGTCGGCACCTACGATCCGGCCACCTCGGGGGCGGGTTATCTCTTCGCCAGCCAGGACGCGGCCTTCGGCAGCACCTTCTGGCGGCTGGCAGAAGTCATCGGGCGCCTCGACGCCCGGCTTTACTGCTGCTCCGGCGAGATGATCAACGATCTGGCGGACGGCAAGCTCCTGGTGGCCTATAACCTGGTCGGCAGCTATTCCCGCGCCCGCGCCGCAGAGGACCCGCGCCTTCTGGTGATCGAGCCGGACGACTTCACGCTGCAACTGCTGCGCACGGCGCTGGTGCCGCAATCGGCCGCAAATCCCGACGCCGCCGTGCGGATGCTGAATTTCCTGCTGTCCGACGCGGGCATCGCGGCCATCAACGTGGTGCCGGGCCAGATATCGGTGATGAGCGCCCCGTCCGGCCGCCTCGGGGCCTCGCGCACGATCCGCCTGGACCCCGGCCTCCTCGCCAATCTCGACCGGATCCGCAAGGACGATTTCCTGCGCGAATGGACCGCGGCCATGGTGCAGCCCTGACCCGGCGGGGGTCGGGGCGGCTGCTCCGATTTGTCAAAGACCGGCGGCGGACTGCGCCTCCTCGCGCAGGGCATCGCCGAAGAGGATCATCGTCGGACCATCCGCGCCCACGCCGCGCCTCAGCAGGGCCGGAAGCTCGGCAAGCGACCGCAGCGGTTCCACCCGCCAGCCGCAGGCAGCAGCGATGGTGCCGAGGTCCGGGGTCAGGATATCGACGCCGAGGGGCGGGACGTTCTGGGCGATCATGCAGGACTTGATCTCGCCGTAGCCCTTGTTGTCGTGCAGCATGAGGACGACCGGCACCCTCGCCTCGGCGGCGCTGGCAAGCTCTCCCAGCGTGAACTGGAGGCCGCCGTCGCCCGACAGCGCCACGACCGGCCGGTCGCCCGCCAGCCGCGCCCCCACGGCGGCCGGGAGCCCGTAGCCCAGCGTTCCGAACCCGGTGGCCGAGTTGAAGTAGCTGCCCGGGGTCGCGGCGGCAAAAGCGGTGTTGCCGGCATAGACGAGCTGCGTCGAGTCGCCGACGATCAGCGCCTCGGGCAGGGTGTCGCGGATCGTCTCCAGCAGGTGGAGGTCGCCCCGGAGGGCGCGGGGCAACCGCCGCCGCCAGCGCCCCAGCGGTCAGGCTGGCGTCGCCGACGATGCCGATCGCCGGCGCCCTGCCGCGCTGGGTCTGCGCGGCGTCGATGTCGGCGCGGATCAGCATGCCGGGAAGGGCGAAGCCGCCGTCCTCGAAGAAGTCGTAGTCCGTCGGGCCCAGCT
>NZ_WBUS01000006.1 GCF_008933605.1 Albidovulum sp. | reverse complement strand
GCGACGGGCGGCGCGACGCTCCGCCGTCACGAGCGCGGTCACAAGCGTAAGCGCCGGGAGGGCGACGAACCACAGGTCCCAGGGTGCCTGCCCGGCCGCCACGGCGGCACCGGCGAACGCGGCAAGGGCAATAGACCGCGCGGATGGCCGGGCGTCGCGCCCGAGGAGACCGCGCAGGCTGGCGCCCATGGTCAGGGTTTCGCCTGCGGCAGGCGCACCCTCAGCCGCTTTATCCGGCGGGGATCGGCGTCCATGACCTCGAACTCGGTGCCGCTCTCGTGCGGGATCACCTCGCCGCGCGCAGGCACCCGGCCAAACAGCATGAAGACGAAGCCGCCGAGCGTGTCGATCTCGGCATCCTCCTCCGGCGCGGCGAGCTTCAGGCCGATCTCGGATTCGAACTCCGCGAGCGGCGCGCGGGCCTGGACGATGTATTGCCCCGGCTTCTCCTCGTGCCAGAGCCCGTCTTCCGAGGTGTCGTGTTCGTCCTCGATCTCGCCGATCACCGTCTCCACAAGGTCTTCGAGCGTCACCAGCCCGTCCACCCCGCCATATTCGTCGATCACGAGCGCCATGTGGATCCGTTCGGTCTGCATCTTCTGCAAAAGGACGCCGATCGGCATGGACGGCGGCGCGTAGAGAAGCGGGCGCAGCATCTTGCGCAGGTTGTAGCGGGGCTTCGGGTCGGTGAACGCCTGGTTGAGCGCGAGGTCCTTCAGGTGGATGAGTCCGACCGGGCTATCGAGCGTCCCCTTGAAGACCGGAAGACGCGAAAAGCCGCTTTCGCGGAACGCGGCGACGAGGTCGTCGAGCGAGACGTTCACGGGCACGGCGACGATCTCTGCCTTGGGGATCGCCACATCCTCCACCCGCATCCGGCGAAGGTTGCCGATGCCGGGAAGCGGCGCGGCCTGGGCCGGGCGGGGCGCATCTGCCACCACTGCGGCCGTCTCGTCGCGGTCATTTTCCGAAGGGGAGAGGGCGTCGATGATCCGGCCGAAGAAGCCGCGCTGCCCGCTACTGTCCGAGGGGTCGGGCGCCTCCTGCGCCACCGTAGACCCGTCCAAGCTGTCGCCCATTGGTCCTTTCCAGATTGCCCGTCGCGGTTGCCGCGCCGGTTCACTCATATGGGTCAGCAAGACCCAGTTTTGCAAGTATGCGCACTTCGGCGGCCTCCATCAACGCGGCGTCGCCATCGCGGAGGTGGTCATAGCCCAGCAGATGCAGCAGCCCGTGCACGAGAAGGTGCGCGACATGGTCGGACATCGACTTGCCCTGATCCTGCGCTTCGCGGGCGCAGGTCTCCCAGGCGATGGCGATATCGCCAAGCTCCTCCGGCATCTCGATCGTCCCCGGGTCCGGCCGGCACGGTGCGCCGCCGTCCTCCCCGGCGCCGCGCTCGTCCGAGGGCCAGGAGAGGACATTGGTCGGCTGCGGCTTGCCGCGGAAGTCGGCGTTCAGTTCGGCGATGCGGGTGTCGGAGCAGCCGAGGAGGCTGACAAGGAAGCGCTCCGCCGGAAGGCCCTGGTCGGCCAGGACGGCATGCGCTGCCCGGTCGGCCATCGCGCCGAGCCCGAACGCCTCCCAGCGCGGGTCCTCGGTCAGGGTTTCAACCAGCGGCTCCATCGTCGCGGTCATAGGCCTCGATGATGCGTGCGACAAGCGGGTGGCGCACGACGTCCTTCGCGGTGAAGTAGTTGAAGCTCACGCCCTTCACATCCTTCAGGATACGCTCTGCATCGGCCAGGCCCGAGGCGGTGCCTTTCGGCAGGTCAACCTGCGTGCGGTCGCCGGTGACCACCATGCGCGAGCCTTCGCCCAGACGGGTCAGGAACATCTTCATCTGCATGGTCGTGGCGTTCTGCGCCTCGTCCAAGACGACGAAGGCATTCGCGAGCGTCCGGCCACGCATGAAGGCCAGCGGCGCGATCTCGATCCGCTTTTCCTCAATCAGCTTCTGCACCTGCTTGGCGGGCAGGAAGTCGTTCAGCGCGTCGTAGAGCGGCTGCATGTACGGATCGACCTTCTCCTTCATGTCGCCGGGCAGGAAGCCGAGCCGTTCGCCGGCCTCGACGGCCGGGCGGCTGAGGACGATACGGTCGACGTGGCCGCCGATCATCATCGTCACGCCCACCGCAACCGCGAGATAGGTCTTGCCCGTGCCCGCCGGGCCGATCCCGAAGGCGAGTTCGTTGGAAAAGAGGTTCTTGACATAGGCCTTCTGCGCTTCGGTCCGCGGCTCCACCTGCTTCTTGCGGGTGCGGATCTCGTAGCGACCGCCCGCGAACATCTCGAGCTGCTCGTCAAGGCTCGGCGGGTCGAGCCGCCCGCCCTCGCCCATGCGAATCGCGCCGTCGATCTCGCCGGCGTCGATGGGCCGCCCGGTCTGAAGCCTGGCGTAGAGATTGGTCAGGACATTCGCCGCCCGGGCGCGCGCCTCGCTTGTCCCCACCACGGCGACCTGGTTGCCGCGTCTGAGGATATGCACCCCGAGCTGGTGTTCGATCTGCGCCAGGTTGCGGTCAAACTCTCCGCACAGGTCGATCAGCAAGCGATTGTCGGCGAATTCCAGCAATGTCTCGTGCAGGTCTTCGGGACGCGGCGGCGGGGTCAAGGCGCTGATGCCCAAGCAAGTCTCCTCGAAGGAAGCGATCCTGGAAGGGATCGTGACTCTCCCTCCCGATCAAAGCAAGAGATCAGCACAGAATTGTGGCGTCGCGCGAAAAGAATTGCCCGCGTTGCAGGGTTGCCGCCGCTTCCGCTCGATTTCCCGTCGGATCAGATGGGATCGGGAATGGGCGAGCCGCGCTTGTGGCCGGCTGCGTAGCCCTTGGGCAGCACGCCCGAACAGACCCGCTCACCCGTCCGCGGGTCGAGGCGCAGGACCGAATAGCCCTCGATCCCGTCGTCGGCCATCCAGACATCGCAGCCGTCGGGATCGACGTAGATACCCCACTTCACCTTCTGCGCCAATTGTCCGCTGTCGATGAAACGGTCGACGCTGTGGTCGGTCTTGACGCAGGCCGAAAGCGCGAGGCCCGCACCGAGCATCAGGATGCGCGCGTCCATCTCAATACCTCCCGATCTCGCGGTAGCAGACAATCTCTACCCGCCGGTTCGTCTGCATCCCCGCGGCGGTGGCGTTGGAGGCGACGGGCATCCGTTCGCCGAAGCCGTTGGCCGAGGCCACCCGCGCGCCGGCGCCGAGCGCGATCTTGGCCACCGCGTTCGCACGGCGTTGCGACAGGCGCATGTTGTATTCGTCCGAGGCGCGCGCGTCGGTGTGGCCATGGATGCCGTAGGACCAGACGCCCTCCTGCCGGAAGAATGCCCTGAGCCGCTCGGCCTCGGCCGGGCGGACGGTGGCGCTGTCGGTGGCGAAGAGCGTGTCGGCGCTGGCGACGAGGCAGGTCTCGACCTTCATGCAGACGGGCTTGCCGTTCCGGTCGGTCCGGTTCCAGGCATAGCCTTCCCAGCCGTCGTCGATCATCCAGACCTGGCAGCCGTCCGGTGTCTGCGCCAGCGCCGGCCGGTAGCGTTCGGCAGGAATCCGTTCGCCTTGCGCCACGACCGGTGCGGCCGCGGATGCCCAGAGAAACGCGCAGGCAAACGCCCGCGCCACAGCCGTTTTCGGAACTCTCACCCCAGCCCCCAAAGCTTGCGGGACGGCCGCTGACAGTGCGGCAGGTCCCTTCGTCACCCATTGGGCATCATAGCAGAGAGAGCCGCGGATCGAACCTGCCGATTACGAACTCACTGTTATTAAAGGGGAAACAGAAATGGATGCGGATGGGTGATCCTTCCGCCCTTGACCAACAATGCGCCTGAGCGGTGCCGCGCGGTCAGGCGATCTCACCGGCCAGCGAGTTGGGTGCGGAGCCGGTGATTCTCACGCGCGCGATGGTGCCCGGGGTGGCATCCGTCTTCGCATGCACGGCGTGCAGATAGTCGGACTTGCCGACCATCTGCCCCTGAAGCCTTCCGGGCTTCTCGAAGAGAACCGAGACCTCGCGCCCGACCATCGCCGCCTGCGTCGCGCGCTGCTGTTCCGTCAGAAGGGCCTGCACGGTCTGGAGCCGCGCGTCGGCCACATCGGTCGGCACCGGGGTCCTTTCCGCCGCCGGCGTTCCCGGGCGGGCGGAATACTTGAAGGAATAGGCCATGCCGTAGTTCACCGCACGGATCAGGTCGAGCGTGGCGGCGAAATCCGCCTCCGTCTCTCCGGGGAAGCCGACGATGAAGTCGCCCGACAGCACGATGTCCGGCCGCGCGGCGCGGATCTTCTCGACCAGCCGCAGGTAGTCCTCCGCCCGGTGCTTGCGCGCCATCGCCTTCAGGATGCGGTCGGACCCCGACTGCACCGGCAGGTGCAGGTAGGGCATCAGCTTCGGCTCCTCGCCATGGGCGGCGATGAGGTCGTCGGTCATGTCGTTGGGGTGCGAGGTCGTGTAGCGGATGCGGTCGAGCCCGTCGATCCGGGCCAGTTCCCGCACCAGGCGCGCAAGCGACCAGTCGCCGTCGGCACCTGCGCCGTGGTAGGCGTTCACGTTCTGGCCAAGAAGCGTGATCTCGCGCACGCCCTTGCCGACCAGGCCCTGCGCCTCCGCCAGCACCCGTTCCGCCGGACGCGAGATCTCGGCGCCGCGGGTGTAGGGCACTACGCAGAAGGCGCAAAACTTGTCGCAGCCTTCCTGCACGGTCAGGAAGGCGGTCGGCCGCACCGCCGCCTTCGGCCGGTCCGGCAGGTGGTCGAACTTGTCCTCCTCGGGAAAGTCGGTATCGACCGACTTTTCCCCCGCCTCGGCCCGCTTTGCCATCGCAGGCAGGCGATGATAGCTCTGCGGCCCCACCACAAGGTCGACGAGCGGCATCCTGCGCAAAATCTCCTCGCCCTCGGCCTGCGCGACGCAACCCGCCACGCCGATCTTCAGGTCGGGCCGTTCCACCTTGAGAGGCTTGAGCCGCCCGAGGTCGGAATAGAGCTTCTCTGCGGCCTTCTCTCGGATGTGGCAGGTGTTCAGCAGCACCATGTCCGCCTCCTCCGCCACCTCGGTCGTGACATAGCCCTCCGCGCCCAGGGCTTCCGCCATGCGCTCGCTGTCATAGACGTTCATCTGACAGCCGTAGGTCTTGATGAAGAGCTTCTTGGTCACGCAGGGTCGCTTTCGGGATGGCGCGGGATCGCGACCCGCTTCCTACACCCGAACCCGCCCCCCGGGCAACCGGTCAGGCCGCGAGCGGCGGGCCGGTGAACGTCAGGTGATGGCGCGCGGCCGATTCCAGGATTGCCGGCATGTCCTCGGGAATCCGGAAGTGCCCTTGCGCCATGTCGGCGAAGAAGCCCTCGAACCCGCCGGGGGTGAGGATGACGAGATGCCGCGACGGGGCGTCGCCCGTCACGCGGAACGTGTGTTCCCGCCCCCGCGGCACGAAGACGCTGGTGCCGGGCCCGCGCGCGAAGGTCTCGCCTTCCAGCCAGTAGGTCACCTCGCCGGTGAGGATCACGAAAGTCTCGTCCTCGGCGTGGTGGACATGGCGCGGCGGCCCCGAGCGGGCGGGGGAGAGGCTGTCCACGATGGACATGGCGCCGCCGGTCTCGGCAGGGGCCAGGAGCATGCGGTAGAGCGTGCCGTTCCAGTCGATCGTGCCGGGACCGAGGGTGGCGTCGAGCATCGTTCAACTCCGTGTCATGCGTCGGATGCCGCGAGAATGGCCGCGCCGTAGTCATTTGACCAATTGATTAATTGTAGATTTAATATCCACATGGCGAATATATCGACCTTCGACCTCAACCTGCTGCGCGTACTCGATGCGTTGTTGCGCGAAAGCTCCGTGACACGGGCGGCGACGCGGGTCGGGCTTTCGCAACCTGCGACCTCTGCCGCGCTCGGACGCCTCCGTCACGCGCTCGGCGATCCACTCTTCGTCCGGCACGGGCAGCGACTGGTGCCCACCGACCATGCGCTGAGCCTCGAGGTTTCCCTGCGGGAGATTCTGGACCGGACGGAGGACCTCATCGCCGGCCCCGAAACATTCGATCCGGCGCGCGCGTCGGGTGCCTTCCGCATCGGCGGGTCAGATTTCTTCGCCGAAATGCTGATGCCCGCGCTTGGTGCGGCGCTGTCGCAGCGGTCGCCCGGGCTCCTCGTCCAGCTCGTCGACCTGGTGCCCGAGAACTACGTCGCCACGCTCGAACGCCAGCGCGCCGATCTCGTCCTGGTGCCCGAAACGACCTTTCCGGAATGGGCGGAGCACGCCCGGCTGTTCCGTTCGAGCTTCCGCATGGTCGCCCGGGCGGGGCACCCACGACTTCTCGCCGCCGGCGTTCCACCGGGCGGCGTCGTCCCGACCGACCTCTTTTGCGACCTTGGACATGTACTCTTCTCGCCTGAGGGCAGGGTCAGCGCCATGGGCGACGCCGCGCTTGCCGCAGTCGGCCGCAAGCGGCGCGTGGCGATGACGGTGCCGGTCTTCTCAGGCGTCTGCCGTGCAGTGGCCGAAAGCGACCTCGTCGGGCTTCTGCCGCGTCAGCTCGCCGAAGCCATGGCGCCACGTCTGGGCCTGTGGGTCTGCATTCCCCCGATGCCTCTTCCGGCGGCGACGATCTGCATGGTCTGGCACCGTCGTGCCGCGCGCGCCCCGGCCCACCGCTGGCTGCGCGGCCTCGTGGCGGAACTCCTGCAACCGCTCGATGCGGGCGAGCCGGAGGCGCCGGACGGACCCGGCACCGGGGCATTGCATTCCGCCCTGCCATCGCCGACCCTCGTGCCCGACGCAAGAGGACAGCCGCGATGACCTTTGCCTCGCTCAAGGACTTCCTGACACGGGGCGCGGCGTGCCTCGCCACGGGTCCGGTTGCACTACTCTTCGTCGAGGACCCGGTAGAGATCGCTTCCACCGTCCTCCACCACGCGGGCCTCGGCTTCCGCGAGATCGTGGTCTTCATCCCTGATGCCGTGCCGATCCCGGAAGAGATCGCGGCGGCCGCGACCTGGATACGCCACGACACGCTCGCGAAAGGCGCCGTCGCGGCTGCGGTCAATGCGGTGATCGTCGCGGCGCCGGCGAAGACCTGGATCTACTACGGCCACAACGCCGAATACCTCTTCTTCCCTTTCTGCGAGTCGCGGACGGTGGGAGAGATGTTGACCTTCCATGCCGAGGAACGGCGCGATGCCATGCTGGCCTACGTCGTCGATCTCTACGCCCCCGACCTTGGCCGGCACCCCGGCGGTGTCAGCCGCGAGGAGGCGATGCTCGACCGCTCGGGCTACTACGCGCTTGCCCGGCCTGACCCCGAGACGGGGCATCCAAGGGAACGGCAGCTCGATTTCTTCGGCGGCCTTCGCTGGCGATTCGAGGAACATGTGCCGAAGGCCCGGCGCCGCATCGACCGCATCGCGCTCTTCCGCGCCGCGAAGGGGCTCACGCTCCGGGACGATCACACGTTCAACGTCGAAGAATACAACACCTATGCCTGTCCGTGGCACCACAACCTCACGGCGGCGGTGGTCTCGTTCCGCGCGGCGAAGGCGTTGAAGGCGAACCCCGGCTCTTCCTTCGACATCCCGACCTTCACGTGGCACGGTTCGGTCCGCTTCGACTGGACCTCGGGGCAATTGATGGACCTCGGGCTGATGGAGCCCGGGCAGTGGTTCTGACAGGCACCGCCTAAAGTCCCTTACCGCCGTCCAGATAGTTCACCCGGAACAGCCATTGGGCCGCGCCTGCACCGCCCGGCCGGAGCGATTCGAGCAGATCGCGGACGGTCGCCGGGGTGGCGTCGCCGCCCGCGAAGGGGTCGCCGTCTGCGCGTGCCTCGAAGGCGCGGTCGTCCGCATCGATCCGGCCCTCGATCTCGCCCGCGCGCGTCAGGATCACGCCCGATGCGGTGGGCATGAGGTTGCCGTCGCTGGGTCCGAGGATGATGCCGCTGATCAGCGCAGCCCTCGGCTGCTGACCGGCGTTCGTGACCAAGTAGAGCATCGCGTCGTGGCGCAGTTCGGCCAACTGAATATAAAGCCGGTTCTGCAGGAGAAGGGCCCAGCCGCGGAACTCGAACCCGCGGGCGCCGTAGCGTGCCTCGATCAGCCCCTGCGCGGGCCTGAGCATCAGCGCGAGACGTGCGATCCGGCCCGGCTGGGTGAAGGACCAGTAATGGACGTCGTAATGGCCGAAGTACTCGTCCCCGCGCCGCGCGACCTCGTTACGGGACGCGTTCACCAGGTCGTAGGGGATCGGCAGAACCGACGGGTCCCCGGGCGGGCCCTGCGCGGCCCCGCTTGCCACGCCCTGTACCGCAAGGTCGAGCGCACGGCGGAACTCCTCGTCAGACCCCTCCAAGGCGAGCGTGGAGAATCCGGGCCGGTGCCGCGCGATCTCCACCGCGATCCGGGTCAGGTTGTGACCGCTCGGCCGGACCTTTCCAGACAGCCAGCGGGAGACGACGGACTTGTCCACGCCGACAGCGGCGCCGAGCGCCGCAGGCGACACGTTGATCGTCTTGAGAGCTAGGCTAAGCCGCTCGCCGAGACGGGCGGTTGTTTCCTTCATCATGGTGCTGCACGCTCCACCGTCCGGGCCCGCCGAGGCATCGCGCTCCCCTCAGGCCCATAGCATGCAACAATTTGCAACGGATTGCATGATGACGCAACGTCATGCCAGCCGATGCAACGGACATATTCTGAAAGAAACGTTACAAGTCTCGACATTCCAGTAACGATTGTTCGCTCGGCCGGGACACGTTCTTTCAGGTCCCATCCCGTCAACTGCCGGAGATGACGCCAGCCGGGTTTTGACCGGAGAGCGCCAAGACCCAAGACAGGCCGGTCCCGGATATTTTGCGGGTCGGAGCCCCGAGCGAGCACGAAAGCATTTCAGGAGTGAAGGAAACATGATGAGCGAGACATTCCTCTTCCCCGCACCGACAGAGCGCCGAAGCACACGCCTGTTCGCGCTTCTGGGCGACTGGTTCGAGGCCCGCCAGCAACGGCGCGCGGTCGCGCGTTCGATCCGCGGGCTTTCCGACCTGGACGACCGGCTGCTGCGCGACATCGGCCTCACCCGTGGGGATCTGGAGGACATCACCGGCATCCGTTGAACCGACACCCCACCTTTCAGCAAGTCCTTTCGAACCAAAGCCCTTTCCCGATCAAGCCGGACCGCTTCCGACCGGTTGGTCCTTTCCCGCGTGAATTCCCACGCCCCCGCGCCCCCGGCCAACCCCAGGCCGGGGGCGCGTCGGCTTCCCGCTGCGGCTTAGGCTCCAGTGTTGGATGCGTGCCCGTCGCGGGCAGGAGCGCAAGCTTGCCCCGGATGATCAGCAGCGCTTCAGGCGGATGACCACGTCGACCCGCGCAAGCTCTGCCCCTTCCGGCAGGTCGGGAAGGCGCGCGATCTTCAGATCCTCCGCCGGGGCATCCACCAGGCGACCCTCTTCTTCCCAGAAGAAATGCGGATGATCGTCGAGCCTCGTGTCGAAATAGCTACGGCTGCCGTCAACCGAGATCTCGTTGATGAGCCCGGCCTCGCAGAAGGCCCTGAGCGTGTTGTAGACGGTCGCCAGCGACACCGGCTCGCCCGACGCGGTGGCGGCTGCATGCAGGCTTTCTGCGGTCACATGGCGGTTCTGACCGTCGCCCACGAGGAGCGTGGCAAGCACCAGCCGCTGGCGCGTCGGCCTCAGCCCTGCCCGCGTGAGCCAGCGCGCCCCGCGCGCCGAGGCAATCTGATCCGTCACCGTCTCGATAGCCGCTTGCGCCACTGCCGCTCCATTCTCTGCCTCAGGGTCGTTTTATAGGCCGGAGTTGGGCGGAAATTCAATCCGTTTCGCACGATGGCGGCCCGGCAGTGGCCTTGCCCTGTGGCGGAGCCGGATGATAGAGGGTCGGAAATGTGCAGCCGACGAGGGGCAGGCGGAATGGCGAGTTATCCGACGAGGTTCGAGCGGGAAGAACTCCTCAAATGCGCGCGGGGAGAACTGTTCGGACCCGGCAATGCCCAGCTCCCGGCGCCGCCGATGCTGATGATGGACCGGATCACGGACATCTCGGCCGACGGCGGAGAGCATGGCAAGGGTCACGTCGTTGCCGAATTCGACATTCGTCCGGACCTCTGGTTCTTCGAGTGTCATTTCCCCGGCAACCCCATCATGCCCGGCTGCCTCGGGCTTGACGGGCTCTGGCAACTCACCGGGTTCAACCTCGGCTGGCGCGGCTGGCAGGGGCGCGGCTATGCGCTGGGCGTGGGCGAAGTGAAGCTCACCGGCATGGTGCGGCCCGACCGCAGGATGCTGACCTACTACGTGGATTTCACCAAGGCGGTACAGACCCGTCGCCTGACCATGGGTGTGGCCGATGGCCGGGTGGAAGCGGATGGCGAGACCATCTATCTCGTGAAGGACATGAAGGTCGCGCTGAGCGAGGTGTGACGCGAAGGGCGCGCGTGCCGAGAGCTGGGCGGCGGCCCGAATGGGGCCGCCGCGCGCTGTTTCACGCCATGGGTCAGAAGAACCCGAGCTTGTTCGGGTTATAGCTGACCAGAATGTTCTTGGTCTGCTGGTAATGGTCGAGCATCATCTTGTGCGTCTCCCGCCCGATGCCGGACTGCTTGTAGCCGCCAAAGGCCGAATGCGCCGGATAGGCGTGGTAGTTGTTGACCCAGACCCTGCCGGCTTCGATGGCGCGACCGAAGCGGTAGGCGCGGGTACCGTCGCGCGTCCATACACCTGCCCCGAGGCCGTAAATCGTGTCGTTCGCGATCTGCAGCGCCTCGTCTTCGGTCCGGAACGTCGTGACCGAGACCACGGGGCCAAAGATCTCCTCCTGGAACACCCGCATCTTGTTGTGGCCCTTGAGAATGGTCGGCTGGATGTAGAATCCGCCCGACAGATCCCCCTTGAAGTGCGCCGCATCACCGCCCACCAGCACCTGCGCGCCTTCCGCGCGACCGATGCTGAGATACGACAGGATCTTGTCCTGCTGTTCCCGGCTTGCCTGGGCGCCGACCATCGTCGACATGTCGCGCGGATCGCCCTGCTTGATCGCCTTCACCCGCTCGATGGCGCGCGCGATGAACGCTTCGTAGATGTCTTCCTGGATCAGCGCGCGCGACGGACACGTGCAGACTTCGCCCTGATTGAACGCGAACAGCACAAAGCCTTCGACCGCCTTGTCGAGGAAGGCATCGTCTGCGGCCATCACGTCCGAGAAAAAGATGTTCGGGGACTTCCCGCCCAGTTCCAGCGTGACCGGTATCAGGTTCTCGGTCGCGGCCTTCATGATGATCCGGCCGGTCTCGGTCGAGCCGGTGAAGGCGATCTTGGCGATCCGGGGGCTCGTGGCCAGCGGGGCGCCGACCTCCGGGCCCATTCCATTCACGACGTTCAGCACGCCGTCGGGCAAGAGGTCGGCGATGAGTTCGACAAGCACCATGATCGCCGCCGGAGTCTGTTCCGCGGGCTTCAGCACGACGCAGTTGCCCGCCGCGAGTGCGGGCGCCAGTTTCCACGCCGCCATGAGGATCGAGAAGTTCCACGGGATGATCTGGCCGACCACGCCGAGCGGTTCGTGGAAATGATAGGCGACGGTGTCGGCGTCGATCTCCGACATGGTGCCTTCCTGGCCGCGCAGCACACCGGCGAAGTAACGGAAATGGTCGATCGACAACGGGATGTCGGCCGCCGTCGTCTCGCGGATGGGCTTGCCGTTGTCCCAGGTCTCTGCCTGCGCCAGCAGGTCGAGGTTCTCTTCCATGCGGTCGGCGATCCTCAGAAGGATGTTCGAGCGATCCGCGGCCGAGGTCGTGCCCCAGGCTTCCCGGGCGGCATGGGCCGCATCGAGCGCGCGCTCGACATCTGCGGCGCCGGACCTGGCGACTTCGCAGACCACCGCGCCCGTGATCGGCGTGATGTTGTCGAAATAGGTTCCCGCCACCGGCGGGACGAAGCGACCGCCAATGAAGTTGTCGTAGCGGGTCTTGAAGGGCGATCGGTATTCGCCCGCGATCTGCGTCAATTCGTTCATGGTGTTCCTCCTGAAGTCCGGGTCCTCCGCCCGGCCGACAAGAACATCGGATGGGGCAGCCGGCGCGTCAGCCCTGCCGACCGGTTCCGCCGGAACCGACTGTCTCAGTTCTGAGACAGGTCGGGATGTTATCCGCCGAGGCCCAGGCGCTTCATGCGCCGATACAGCGTTGCCCGGCCGATCCCAAGGCCCCGGGCGGCCCTTGAAACGTTGCCATCGGCCCGCGCCAGCGCGCGAATCACCGCGGCACGCTCGGCTTTCTCGAACCCGGAGGGTCCGTCGCCGCGGCCCAGAACGTCTGCGGCGGGCCGCACCTTCAGGGTGCCGTTCGGCTCCAGCCCGAAGGTGCGCCGCGCACCCCGCGTGGCGCCTACCACCAGGTCATCGCCGTCCACCGCCAGAAGCACCGACCCGTCGCCATGGTCCCGGTCCGCGACAACGATCCGTGCGCCGGGAAAGCTGGCGCGAAAGAAATCGGCCTCGATCGCCTGCGCGGCCTGCGCCACCATCGCGCCGATCAGCCTGTTGTAGGCCTCGGTTTGGTCGGCACGGGCCGACGACACGTCAAGTGCGGCCACGAGCTCGCCTTCCGGACCGAAGATCGGGGCGTCGAGACAGCTCATCCCGATGTTGCGCACGAAGAAATGCTCATCGCGGTGGATGGTGACGCGGCGTTTCTCGGCAAGGCAAGTACCGATGCCGTTCGTGCCCTCGCTGGCTTCGCTCCAGTCCGTCCCGACGCCCAGGCCCCAATGATCAAAGGCGGTCGCGTCGGCATCCGCCACGCGCCGGTCGAGCACGAGGCCGGTTTCGTCGGTCAGGAACACGCCGCATCCCGAAACACCGACCAGCCCGAAGAGATGGTCGAGCCTCGGCGTGGCGATGTGCATGAACCGCTCGAGCCGCCCGAGCCGGCGCTTGATATCGGCCTGACCCAGCCGCTCGTCCAGGCGGTCGTCGGACGGGTCGAGCCCGTGTCGTGTCGCAGACCGCCGCCAGGAAGCTGCCAGAGACGAATGCGCGGCTGCGGACGGCGAGTTGACGGCTGTTATCACCCTGTCCACGTGACGCCTGTCCCGCACGGCCGGATCCTCCCTGCGATCACGGTAATCAGAACCGAAGCGCCGCGCAACGACACCTGTGCGCCGATCACCCGGCGGAATCTGGCGGCGCTATCCGCTTGCCCCATTTACCCCCGTATCCTAGACAGGCAGAAACGGGATCAAGGAGGCCGCATGCGCCGCGTCGTCATCACCGGGATCGGGATCGTGTCGCCCATCGGCAACAACGCGGCCGAGGTCGAGGCGAGCCTGCGGACCGGCCGCTCTGGCATTGTCTTCGCCCCCGATTACGCCGAGCACGGCTTTCGCAGCCAGGTCCACGGGATGCCGCAGATCGTGCTGGAGGACCACATCGACAAGCGCAACCTGCGTTTCATGGGGCCGGGCGCGGCCTACAACTTCCTCGCCATGGAACAGGCGATCTCGGACAGCGGGCTGGAACACTCGGACGTGTCCAACGAGCGCGCCGGCCTTGTCATGGGTTCCGGCGGACCCTCCACGTCGAACTTCTTCCAGGCCCATCAGATCGTCATCGAAAAGGGCGCGCCGAAGCGGATGGGGCCCTTCATGGTCACCCGCTGCATGTCTTCGACGAACTCCGCCTGTCTTGCCACGCCCTTCCAGATCAAGGGGGTGAACTATTCGATCACCTCGGCCTGCTCGACGAGCGCGCATTGCATCGGAAACGGCACCGAACTGATCCAGATGGGCAAGCAGGACATCGTCTTTGCCGGCGGCGGCGAGGAGCTGGACTGGACGCTCTCCTGCCTCTTTGACGCGATGGGCGCGATGTCGTCCAAGTACAACGACACGCCGCAGACCGCCTCGCGCGCCTTCGACGCCACCCGCGACGGCTTCGTCATCGCCGGCGGCGGCGGCGTCGTGGTGCTGGAGGAACTCGAGCACGCGAAGGCGCGCGGTGCCAAGATTTATGCCGAGGTCACGGGCTATGGCGCAACCTCGGACGGCTATGACATGGTCGCCCCGTCCGGCGAGGGCGGCGAACGCTCGATGCGGGTCGCGCTCTCGACGCTGCCCAGGGACCGCAGGATCGGCTACATCAACGCGCATGGCACCTCCACCCCGGTCGGCGACGTGATCGAGGTAAAGGCCGTTCGCCGCATCTTCGGCGAAGGTAATGTGCCGCCCATCTCTTCGACGAAATCGCTGACCGGTCATTCGCTGGGCGCGACGGGCGTGCACGAGGCGATCTATTCGCTTCTGATGCTGAAGGGCAATTTCATCACCGCTTCGGCGAATGTCACCGAGTTGGATCCCGAGATCCGGCCGGAAGAGATCGCGACCCGATACCGCGAAGGTGTCGAACTCGACTCGGTGCTGTCGAACAGTTTCGGCTTCGGCGGCACCAATGCTACGCTCGTGATGAGCAAGTATCACGGGTGAGGCACACATGGCCGATCTGATGAAGGGGAAGCGCGGGCTCGTCATGGGCGTCGCGAACGAGCGCTCGATTGCCTGGGGAATTTCCGCGGCCCTTGCCGCGGAAGGCGCGGATCTTGCCTTCTCCTATCAGGGCGACGCCTTCGGCAAGCGTGTGGAACCGCTTGCAGCCTCGGTCGGTTCGGACTTTCTCGTCGATGTCGACGTGACCGATGACGCCAGCCTCGACGCCTGTTTCGCGGCGCTGAAGGCGCGCTGGGGCCGCATGGATTTTCTTGTCCATGCGATCGCCTATTCCGACAAGACCGAACTGACGGGCCGGTTCATCAACACCAGCCGGGCGAACTTCGCCAATTCGCTCGCCATCTCCTGCTATTCCTTCATCGACGTCGCCCGGCGCGCGGCCGAACTGATGCCCGAGGGCGGCAGCCTCGTGACGCTCACCTACGCGGGATCGAACCGCGTCACCCCGAACTACAACGTGATGGGCGTCGCGAAGGCGGCGCTTGAAAGCGCAACGCGCTATCTTGCGAACGACCTCGGGCCGCAGAAGGTGCGTGTGAATGCCATCTCGCCCGGGCCGATGAAGACGCTGGCCGGGGCCGCCATCGGCGGCGCGCGGGCGACCTTCCGCCACACCGAGGCCAACGCGCCCCTGCGCGCCAACGCCACGCTCGAGGCGATCGGCGGGACTGCGGTCTATCTCCTGTCCGACTTCGGCACCTGCACGACCGGAGAGATCATCCGCGTCGATGGCGGCTATCACGTGCTTGGGATGCCTCAGGCCGAAAACCTCTGAGACAGCCGGCGGCATCCACGCCCGCGCTCGCAACTCCTGCTGCCGTCAGGCGCATGTCCGTCCGCGCCGTCAGTCGCCTGGACGCCGCAGCGTCTCGCGCAGTGCCTCTGACTCGGCCCGAAACGCGTCTGCATCCCCATAGTCGGTGAAGTCGGGGTAGTTGGCGTGGGTCCCGGCGACCCGTCGCGCATGCTTGATCGGGCACCAGTACTGCTCCGTCCGCCCGGCGATCTCGCGTACGTAGGAGACAAGGCCGTTGGCGTAGCTGCAATAGGCGCAGTTCAGCTT
Organism: Albidovulum sp.; assembly: GCF_008933605.1. Taxonomy (GTDB): domain Bacteria; phylum Pseudomonadota; class Alphaproteobacteria; order Rhodobacterales; family Rhodobacteraceae; genus Albidovulum. The sequence goes on along the minus strand of NZ_WBUS01000006.1, from coordinate 36,206 downwards.
CTGCAGCGCATTCAGGTAGGCGAGGTGATGGCGGTCCATCGCGATGTGGTCGCGCCGCCGCACCTTGGCGATGCCGTAGACCGGGAAGCAGACCGCCTGGTAGACGCTCACGCAGAGGTCGAGGAGCGCCAGCGGGACAATCAGCGCGTAGATCACCGGCGCGGTCAGGATCACCATTGGCCGGGCGGCGGCGAGGAACTCCCTGAGCCGGACGCGCGCCTCGCGGTGGCGCGCCAGAACCTCGCGGTCGAAGACGACGCGGCCGCGTTCGATCCGGTATCTCAGCGCGGTGCGGCGCTGGGCAAGCTCCGCGTCGAACTCGGATTCGAGTGCGCGCAGTGCCTGCTTGAAACGCTCGATGGGGGCCGGGTCGGACATGGCGCGCTCCTTCGACGGGGCCGGCGATGGCCTTTCCAGAGTGCCCGCGGTGCGCCGGAAATGCCAGTGCGAGCCCGGCGGCCCGGGATTGTGCGGGGCACATTTCCACCCTTGCCGCCCGAAGCGCCCCGCGCCAGTCTGGCCGGCAGAGGTTCCATGGCCATAACGACCTGCATCTTCGACGCGTACGGCACGCTCTTCGACGTGGCCGCCGCCGCCCGCCTCGCCGCCGACGAACCCGGGCAAGCGGCGCTCGCCGCTGTGTGGCCCCGTCTCGCCGAGGACTGGCGGAGAAAGCAACTAGAATACACCTGGCTCCGCGCCGTCATGGGCCGGCACGCCGATTTCTGGACCGTCACGGGGGACGCGCTCGACTGGGCGCTGGAGGCCAACGGGCTGGCGGATCCAAAGCTCCGGGCGCGCCTGCTGGCGCTCTACCGGGAGCTTGCGGCCTATCCGGAGGTTCCCTCCATGCTCGCCGCGCTGAAGGCGCGCGGGCTCATGACGGCGATCCTCTCGAACGGTTCGCCGCCGATGCTTGCCGCAGCGGTCGCGTCCGCCGGGATCGGCGGTTTCCTCGACGATGTCCTCTCGGTCGAAAGTGTCGGCGTCTTCAAGCCCGATGCGCGCGTCTACGGGCTCGTGACCGATCGCTTCCGCTGCGCCCGGGACGCGGTGCTCTTCGTCTCCTCGAACGGCTGGGACGCGGCGGCCGCCGCGGGCTACGGTTTCCGCACGGCCTGGGTGAACCGCGCCGGGGTGCCGGTCGACCGCCTGCCCGCCCGCCCGCATCACATACTCCCTGACCTCACCATGATCCCGGACCTTGCCTGCCCATGACACTTCTGCACTTCACCGCCTCCGATGGTGCCCGCCTCGCCTATCGCGACGAGGGCGAGGGGCTTCCCGTTCTATGCCTCGCCGGTCTCACCCGGTCCTCGACCGATTTCGACTTCCTGGCGCCGCATCTGCCCGACGTGCGGCTCATCCGCGCCGACTATCGCGGCCGCGGCGGGTCGGAATGGACCGGGGCCGCGACCTACACCGTCCCGCGCGAAGCCAAGGATGCGGTTGAGCTTCTCGACCACCTCGGGATCGAACAGGCTGCCATCATCGGCACCTCGCGCGGCGGTCTGATCGCCATGCTTCTCGCGGCGACCGCACGGCCGCGCCTTCTGGGCATTCTCCTGAACGATGTGGGGCCCGTGCTGGAACGGGCGGGGTTGGAGAAGATCTTTGACTACGTCGGGCGCAACCCGGCGGCGACGACCATGGACGACCTCGTGGCGAAGCTGCCGCATACGATGCCCGGTTTCGCCAATGTCCCCGAGGCGCGCTGGCGGGCCTTCGCCGAACGGCTCTACACGCCGACGGAGACGGGCCTCCACATCCGCTACGACCCTGAACTCAGGACCAGTTTTCTGGCCGCCTTCGAGGGGCCGCAGGCCGATCTCTGGCCGCTCTTCGACGCCTGTGCCGGGTTGCCGCTGGCGCTTGTCCGTGGTGCCAATTCCGACCTCCTGTCTGGGGCGGCCGCGGCCGAGATGCGGCGCCGGCGCCCCGACATGACCTTCGCCGTCGTGCCCGACCGGGCGCATGTACCCTTTCTCGACGAGGCCGAGAGCCTTGCCGCAGTCCGTGCCTGGCTGGAGAGGATGCGATGAACATCGGGATGATCGAGGCGGCCGCCGGGCGGCTCAAGGGGCATGTGGTGCGCACGCCACTGCTGTCCTCGCCGTTTCTCGACGAGATCGCCGGGCGGCGGGTGCTGGTGAAGCCGGAATGCCTGCAACCGACTGGCTCGTTCAAGCTGCGCGGCGGCTGGTCGGCGCTGTCGGCGCTGCCGCCCGACGCTCGCGCCAAGGGGGTCATCGCCTTCTCCTCCGGCAACCATGCCCAGGGCGTGGCCTTTGCTGCCCGCGCCATGGGCGCGCCTTGCGTGATCCTGATGCCCTCCGACGCGCCGCGCGTGAAGATCGACAACACCCGGGCGCTGGGGGCGGAGGTGGTGCTTTACGACCGCGCCACGGGCGACCGCGACGCGATCGGCGCGGCGCTTGCCGAGGAACGCGGGCTGACGCTGGTGAAGCCCTTCGACGAGCCGCTGGTGATCGCCGGACAGGGGACTACGGGACTCGAGATCGCCGAGCAGTCGGCCGAGGCCGGGGTGACGGCGGGCGATGTGCTCGTGCCCTGCGGCGGCGGGGGGCTGTCCTCCGGGATCGCGCTGGCGCTCGAAGCGCGGTCGCCGGGGCTCAGGGCGCGGACGGTGGAGCCCGAGGGGTTCGACGACGTGGCCCGCTCGCTCGCCTCGGGGAAAATCGAGCGGAATGCGCGGATGACGGGCACGATCTGCGACGCGATCGTGACACCCTCGCCGGGTGAGATCACCTTCCCGATCCTAAGCCGGCTCTGCGGGCCGGGGATCGCGGTCAGCGAGGATGAGGCAATGGCCGCCATGGCCGCGGCCTTCAACCGGCTGCACATCGTTCTGGAACCGGGCGGAGCGGTCGCCCTGGCTGCGGCGCTCTACCGGGCCGGGGAGGTGGCGGGCGAGGCGGTGATCGTCGTCGCCTCGGGCGGCAATGTCGATCCGGCGATCCACAGGAAGGCCATGGAACGGTTCGGCGACGCCTGAGCGGTCAGGGCAGGCTGATGTCCACGAACACCAGCCGATGGCGCGAGGCGGCGGCGGCCTGATCCGCCGCCGGGCCCGGTTCGGGCCACCACACGCCCGAGCCTTGGACGGCGAGACCGGCCGAGGGAAGGACGTAGTCGACGCGCATGTTCCCCGGCCCCGGATCGTCGGGCCAATCGGCGGTGTCGAGCGCCACCGGCCCCTTTTGGCGGGCATTGGCACCACCCTGCCCCGCCGCCGCCAGGGCCCCCTTGCTTTCGGGGCGGACGTCCTGAAGGCGCGCATCGCCCAGAAGCGCCGTCAGCGCCTCGGCATTCCCTTCGCCGTCGACGGGGTCGAGGTTCGCGTCGCCGAGGAGCACGAAGGGCGCCGCGGGCGGGGCGAAGGGCAGGTCACCGTCGAGAAATCGCGTCCAGAAGGCCGCCTCGTCGTGGTTGCGTCGCCCGTTGCGATCCTCCGTCCCGTCGAAAACGGGCGGCGTCGCCATCCAGGCGAGAAGCGTCAGCGACCGCCCCTCCGGCAGTGCAAGCGGCACACCCCAGTGGCCGGTCGTCGAAAGCCGCTGGATCGCGGCGGCATCCTCGCTCAACGCCGCCCCGTCCATGAGATTCCCTGGAAGGTCGCGCCAGAGAAAGGCAGAGTAGTCCGTCGCCTCGCCCAGCGCGTGACGCGAGAGGACCGCCATGCCGCCTTCGCCGGCGAAGCGTCCGAAACCCTGTGCGTCGCCCGGACCCCCCGCTTGCCCGTCGCCGTCGAGGTCGAGGCCGGTGGACATCCCGGTGTTGGGGCGGAGCGCAAGCCGGTGCGGAAAGTCCGCCCCCGCCGCGGCGAGCCGATCCGCGAAGGCGCCAAGCGCGACGCCTCCGAGGTCGTAGTCGATCCCGGTCAGCAGGATCACGTCAGGGGCAGCCGCTGCGATAACCGCTGCTGCTGCCTCCACCTGCGGGTCCTTTTCAGTGAGGATGTCGCGCAGGAGTAGCCCCGGCCCTTCGCGGCTGAGATCGGCGTTGAAGGTCGCCACCCGCAGCGTCTCGGCCCGTGTCCCGGTGGGCAGCAGTGCCGCGAGGATCAGGCCGGCAAGAGCTCCGCCTCGGCCGAGGCGTTGTTCTGCCGGCGCTTCTCGGCGATCATGCCGGCGATGCGCCCCATGGCGATGCCGCGCATGAAGAGGGAGGCGGGAAGGAAGGCCCATGCTGTCATCGTCCAGATCAGGGTCTGCGGGCTTTCCAGCGTCACCGGCGAAAAGGCGAGCGCGGCGAGCTTGACCGCAGCGGGAATGAGGAATGGCAGAAGGAAGCCGAGCGCGATGTTGAACCGCGCGTCACGCTGAAGCCGGTCCACCACGTCGCCGCCGGTCGTCGGATCGAAGGTCGGCAGGTTGATCCAGACGTTGAACGAGCCGATCCGGCTCGGCCAGCCGATCACCCGCATCGTCACGACGAAGAGGATGAGCGTGATCAGCGAGATCATGTAGGAGATGCCCGCCGAGGTGCGCACCAGGATGAGGTGGCGCAGGCTCATGTCCTCGGGCAGCATCAGGACGACGAGGCGAACCGGGCTGTAGGGCACGTCGATGACTTCGCCGAGCTTGTTGCCGAGCGCCTCGATGAAGACCGTCAGCGTCGTCGGCTCTGTCTGGCCACGGACGATCGTCGACAGGATCAGAACGGTGACGAAGAGCGACAGGAATCGCAGCCGGTTGAAGGGAGGCGCGTCGCGGAATTCCACGAGGCCGGGATAGGTCGAGGCATATTCGAAGAAGGTGAGCGCGGCAGCGAAGAGCGCCACGAGTGCAACGATCTGGGTCGTGTCGTGCGGAACGTGCGGCAGCAGGAGCGATGGTGTCGCGATCAACACCATGACCAGAACCGCGCGTACGAGCGCCCCTGTGAGCTGAGAAATCACTGCCCCGTTCCCTCAACCTGGCCGTTGCCGGTGCATCGCCGGGCGCATCTGGCCAACTTGAGCTCGCCGATTGTGGCGAACTGCCTCATTGTTGCCCCAAATTTGCCCAAGTCCGGCTCCCCATCAACGTTTCGTTAAGAGTAGCCCCCGCATTGGGGCCTTTTCGTGGAAGAACTGGTGCGCCTTTGCATCATTTCATGAGCAATTTTCCGCCGATCCTCGCGCAGCAAAAAGGCCGCCCGAGGGGCGGCCCAAGATGTTGTATCTCAAGACTTTTCAGACCCAAGGACGGCTCTGTGCAGCACCCGTCTCGAATGTGTCGATGGCCGAGACCTTCTCCAGCGTCAGGCCGATGTCATCGAGTCCGTTCAGGAGACAATGCTTGCGGAAGGGGTCGACGTCGAAGGCAAAGCTCTGGCCGTCCGAGGTGGTGACCGTCTGCGCTTCCAGGTCCACCGTCATCCGTGCGTTGGCGCCTTTCCTCGCGTCCTCCATCAGGACCTTGACAACCTTCTCCGGCATCACGATCGGCAGGATGCCGTTCTTGAAGCAGTTGTTGTAGAAGATGTCGGCGAACGACGTCGAGATCACACAGCGGATACCGAAGTCGAGAAGCGCCCAGGGCGCGTGCTCGCGGCTGGACCCGCAGCCGAAGTTGTCCCCGGCCACGATGATCTCGGCCTTGCGCCAGGCGGGCTGGTTCAGGACGAAGTCGGGAATCTCCTTGCCGTCCTGGGTGAAGCGCATCTCGTCGAAAAGGTTCTTGCCGAGGCCCGAGCGCTTGATCGTCTTCAGGAACTGCTTGGGGATGATCATGTCGGTGTCGATGTTGACCAGCGGCATCGGCGCCGCGATCCCGGTGAGGGTGGTGAATTTTTCCATCGTCTTTCTCCCTTACACCGCTTCCGCCATCATCTCGCGCACGTCGGTCAGGTGCCCCGTGACCGCCGCCGCCGCAGCCATCGCGGGCGACATCAGGTGGGTGCGTCCGCCCCGGCCCTGACGGCCCTCGAAGTTGCGGTTCGACGTCGCCGCGCAGCGTTCGCCGGGCGACAGCTGGTCGGGGTTCATGGCAAGGCACATCGAGCAGCCCGCCAGCCGCCATTCGAAGCCGGCGTCGATGAAGATCTGCGCCAGTCCTTCCTCCTCGGCCTGCGCGCGCACGAGGCCGGAGCCCGGCACGACCATCGCGCGGATGCCCGGAGCGATCTTCTTGCCCTTCAGGATCGCGGCAGCGGCCCGAAGGTCCTCGATGCGGCCGTTGGTGCAGGAGCCGATGAAGACCGTGTCGACCCTGATGTCGGTCAGCTTCGTCCCGGGCGTCAGGCCCATGTAGTCGAGCGACCGGCGCGCGGCCTCGACCTTGCCGCCGGTGAAGCTTTCAGGGGCCGGCACGACGCCGGTGATCGGCAGCACGTCCTCGGGCGAGGTGCCCCAGGTGACGACGGGGGCGATGTCCTCGCCCTTCAGCGTCACGACCTTGTCCCAGTGCGCGTCGTCGTCGGACCTCAGTGTCTGCCACCAGGTGAGCGCGGCTTCCCATTGGGCGCCCTTCGGCGCGTGGGGGCGGCCCTTGACGTATTCGAAGGTCTTCTCGTCCGGCGCGATCAGCCCCGCCCGGGCGCCGCCCTCGATCGCCATGTTGCAGACGGTCATGCGGCCTTCCATGGAAAGGTCGCGGATCGCCTCGCCCATGTATTCGATGACATAGCCGGTGCCGCCGGCGGTCCCGGTCGCGCCGATCACCGACAGCGTGATGTCCTTGGCGGTGACGCCGGGGCGGAGCTTGCCGGTGATTTCCACCTTCATGTTCTTCGACTTCTTCTGGATCAGCGTCTGGGTGGCCAGGACGTGTTCCACCTCCGACGTGCCGATCCCGTGCGCCAGCGCGCCGAAGGCGCCGTGGGTGGCGGTGTGGCTGTCGCCGCAGACAACGGTCATGCCCGGGAGAGTCCAGCCCTGTTCCGGCCCGACGATGTGGACGATGCCCTGGCGGATGTCGTTCACCGGATAGTAGTTGATGCCGAAATCCTTGGCGTTCTTGTCGAGCGCCTCGACCTGGATGCGGCTTTCCTCGTTCTCGATGCCCTTCACACGGTCGGGGGTCGTCGGCACGTTGTGGTCGGGCACCGCGATGGTCTTTTCAGGCGCGCGCACCTTGCGGCCGGCCATCCGGAGGCCCTCGAAGGCCTGCGGGCTCGTCACCTCGTGGACGAGGTGGCGGTCGATGTAGAGCAGGCAGGTGCCGTCGTCCTGGGTATCGACGACATGGGTGTCCCAGATCTTATCATAAAGTGTCTTGCCGGACATGAGTCCTCTCCGCACGTGGGAATTCGGGGGTCAGTAACCGAGGGGGCGACAGGAGGCGGCCGGCGGTCAAAGCGCCGCCAGCACCGTCAGCGTCGCGCCGAAGAACCGCCAGGGCAGGCGCGCGCGGTCGTCCATGTCGAAGATGCGTTTCATCGCCACGCTTTTACGCTCACGCCGAGGGGTGCGCAATACGGGAGTGCTCGCCCGAGGCAGGCCGCCGCGTCACACTTTCGCCCAGATCGGACAATACCCGTCGGTGGCGGCCATTCATCCCTTCGCGGGTTTTCCCATGTTCGTGTCACGACTTCTCGCCCTGCTCCTGATCGCGCTCGCCCCCCTTGCCGCTGCGGCCGAGACTGAGGTGCATGCGGTCGGCGTCTACGAGGGCCTCACCCGTTCCGACGAAGTGATTCACGGGCCGCGCGTGTCGGTCACCGTGGACAGGCCGGGGGCGGAAGTGGTGCTCATGCTGTCCTCGTTCGAGCCGGTGCGCTGGCTCGTCACCACCACCGAGGGCACATCGCTCTCCCGCATCCTGCTCAGCACCGCCCGCGACCGCCGCAGCGAGGTGATCGTGAACGGGCAGCCCTACGCCCGGGCCGAGATTGCCGCCTTCGGCAATGTCCATTCGGCACGCGGAGAAAAGTTCAGAAGGCTGGTGCACGAGGTGCCGCAACTTACCGGTGCCCCGCAGTTGCGCAGCTTCCACGGCGCCTATACCGCGCCGCCGGGCGACTTCACGATCGATGGCACGCAGGAGGATCTTCCCCAACTGCGCAACGACTACCTGAAGTCTCAACTTGCGGATGCCGAGGAGGTGCCCGAAGCCCTGCGCGCGTATCTCAAGGACGGTGCGGCACTGCCGCAGCCCGATCTCGTGTTCAGCGCCGACGGATTCATCCTGAAGAACGGCGACGGCACCACAACGCGCCATCCCGTGACGCTCGACGTTCCCGACATTAGCTGGCCGATGGGCGCGGCGCGCGACCCCGAAACCGGCAGGATGTTCGGCGTGTCGCTGGGCGGGGAGGGCTATCTCTACTCCTTCGATCCGTCGACCGGCCGATGGGCGGTCGAAAGCAGCATGAAGCAGGCCGACGCCAGCGGCATGATCTTCGATCCGGAGGGCCGCAGGCTGGTGATCGTCGTCAGCGGCCTCGTTGCCATACGCGGGCTGGAACTGCTGTTTCTGGACATGGATGGACGAAAGGCAAGGACTCCGCTGGCCGCCGCGGCATTCGCCGGGCTCGACGACCTCTACGAGCCCGGCAACGGGCCGGCCCCCATGCTGGTGCCTGTCGCGGTTGCGGACGGAAAGCTGCTGCTGGCGGCCGGTGCCGGCCTCCGCGTCCGGTCGCAGGAAGCCCCGGGCATCGCGGCGGCAGGCCGGCGCCTCTATCTCGTCGACATGACCACGGGCGCGGTCCGGCTGGTGGCATATTCCGATCCGGGCGCGGCGGTGGCGGAACCCTGGTAGGAATTTGTCTCCATTCCTTGAGAAAGCCGCACTCCGATGCTACGTTTCCATCATGCCCGGCGCCGGGGCGTTACGGCGCGCAACCCAGGAGGACGATGTCCTGTTACCTACCCACACCGCGGCCACTTCCCGGGCCGCAGGGGCGATGCCGATGACGGCCGCGCCCATAGAAGTCACCAGCGACGCATTGCTCGCGCGGGTGCTTTCTTCCCTCGATGACGACAAGGCCGAGGACGTGGTGGCGATCGACCTCCGCGGCCGCTCCTCCGTTGCCGATCACATGGTGATCTGCTCGGGCCGGTCCTCGCGCCAGGTCGCCGCGATCGCGGAGAAGCTGGTGGAGCGCCTGAAGCACGAATTCGGCCGGACCAGCCGCATCGAAGGCAAGGACCAGGGCGACTGGGTGCTGATCGACGCGGGCGACGTGATCGTCCATGTCTTCCGCCCGGAAGTGCGCGAGTTCTACCAGCTCGAGAAGATGTGGATGCAGCCGGGCGCGGGGATCGCCGCGGCGCGCAAGGCCTGATGCGCCTTCATCTCGGCGTGGTGGGCAGGCTCCGGGCCGGCCCCGAACGCGCCCTTCTCGAAGACTATCTCGAACGGTTCGACCGGACGGGCCGGCCCCTCGGGCTTGGTCCCGCAACCGTCCACGAGGTCGAGGACCGCAAGGGCGGCGGGCCGGATGCGGAGGCGGCGCTCCTGTCCCGGACGATCCCCTCCGGCGCCTTCGTGGTGGCGATGGACGAACGCGGCCGCACCCTCGCCTCGCCTGACTTCGCCCGCCTGATGGTGCGGCTGCGCGACGGCGGGCGGCAGGACATGGCCTTCCTGATCGGCGGCGCCGACGGGCTGGCGCCCGGCTTGCGCGACCGCACCGATCTCGCGCTGTCGTTCGGGCCGATGGTCTGGCCGCACATGCTTGCCCGGGTGATGCTGGCCGAACAGCTCTACCGCGCGGCGACGATCCTGTCGGGCGGACCCTATCACCGCGCCTGAGCGGTGCGGCCCCTTTCCCTGACCGCCCCGACGCTTTAGATCGGGGGCGCAACCGGAGATCGCCCGCCATGCCAACCCCCAAACCCGTTGTCCTGTGCATCCTCGACGGCTGGGGGCTGAACCCCGCGACGCGGGGCAATGCCGTGGCGCTGGCCGACACGCCGGTCTTCGACCGGATCATTGCCGCCTGCCCGCATGCGCAACTGGTCACCCACGGGCCCGATGTCGGCCTGCCCACCGGCCAGATGGGCAATTCCGAGGTTGGCCACACCAACATCGGCGCCGGCCGCGTGGTGGCGATGGACCTCGGCCAGATCGACCTCGCGATCGAGGACCGGAGCTTCTTTTCCAACGCGGCGATCACCGCCTTCGTCCAGTCGCTGAAGGCCAGCGGCGGCACGGCGCATCTGATGGGCGTGATCTCCGACGGCGGGGTGCACGGGCATATCGACCATGTCGTCGCCGCCTGCGAGATGGTGACGGCGGCAGGAGTGCCCGTGGCGCTGCATGCCGTGACGGATGGCCGCGACGTAGCGCCGAAATCGGCCGATGGCTTTGTCGCCGACCTGACGCGGCGCCTGCCCGCAGGCGCTTTCCTGGCCACCGTGACGGGGCGCTACTTCGCCATGGACCGCGACAACCGCTGGGAGCGGGTCTCGCGCGCCTATGAGGCGATGGTGAAGGGCAAGGGGCTCTCCTCCGCCTCCCCCGCGACCGCGGTGGCCGAAGCCTATGCCCGTGGCGAGACGGACGAGTTCATCCCGCCGACGGTGATCGGCGGCTACGGCGGCGCGAAGGACGGCGACGGCTTCTTCTGCCTCAACTTCCGCGCCGACCGCGCGCGCGAGATCCTGCTGGCCGTCGGCGAGGACGACTTCGCAGGGTTTGACCGTGGCACGCGGCCGCACTGGGCGGCGCTTCTGGGAATGGTGGACTATTCCAGGACCCACGACGCCTTCATGGCCGCCGCCTACCCAAAGCGCCCGGTCGTCAATACACTCGGCGCCTGGGTCGCGGCGCACGGTTTGCGGCAGTTCCGCCTGGCCGAGACCGAGAAGTATCCGCATGTCACCTTCTTCCTGAACGGCGGCAAGGAAGCGCCCGAGGCAGGCGAGGACCGGTACATGGCGCCCTCGCCCAAGGTCGCCACCTATGACCTGAAGCCTGAGATGTCGGCGCCGGAGGTCACGGACCATCTCGTCGCGGCGATCGGTGGGGGCTACGACCTCATCGTCGTGAACTATGCCAACCCCGACATGGTGGGTCATACCGGCGTGCTTTCCGCCGCCATCGCCGCGGTGGAGGAGGTGGACAGGGGTCTCGGCCGCGCCGTCGCTGCGCTGGAAAAGGCCCGTGGCGCGATGATCGTCACTGCCGACCACGGCAACTGCGAGGTGATGATCGACCCGGCGACGGGTGGGCCCCACACCGCGCACACCACGAACCCGGTCCCGGTGATCCTGGTCGGCGGGCCGGCGGGGGCGCGGCTGAGGGATGGCCGGCTCGCGGACCTCGCGCCCACGCTCCTCGACCTCATGGGGCTGCCGCTTCCGCCCGAGATGACGGGCCGGAGCCTCATCGAACGGTGATGCGCGCCGCGGCCTTCCTTCTCGCACTGGCGCTGGCGCTCGGCCAGCCGGCACACGCCGCGGACCCAGCGGCGCCCGAGGCGCAGGCGGCTGCGGCGGAACTGCGCGCGGCGGTGGAGGCGCTGAACGCCGCCGAGGGATCGCGCGAACGCGTGGCGGCACTGACCCGCACGATCCGTGCCTACGAACGCGGCTTCGGTGCCTTGCGCGACACGCTCCGGCGCGCCAAGGCGCGCGAGGCGGAGATCGAGGATTCCTTCGCCGCCCGGCGCGAGAGGATCGGAGCGCTTCTTGGCGCCATGGCGATGATGGAGCGCGAGTCCGAGCCGCTTCTTCTCCTTCATCCCGACGGGCCGATCGGGATGGCGCGATCCGGGATGATCCTCGCCTCCGTCACGCCGGCGCTACAGGCGGAGGCCGAGACCCTGCGCGCCGAGCTTGACGAGCTTCGCCGCGTTCGCGCGCTTCAGACCGAGGTCGCCGAGACACTCCAGCGAGGTCTCGATGCCGCGCAGGCCGCGCGGACGGCGCTTGCGCAGGCGATCCAGGATCGGACCGACCTGCCGCGCCGGTTTCTCGACGATCCCGAGGAACTGAAGGCGCTGGTGGCCAGCGCCGAGAGCCTCGACGCCTTCGCGGCCGGCCTCTCCCGGATGGAAACCGATATCGGCGCGCCGATGGGCGATTTCGCCGGAGCGAAGGGAACCCTGCCGCTGCCGGTGGAGGGAACCCTCCTGCGCCGCGCAGGCGAGGCGGACGCGGCCGGCATCCGGCGCCCGGGCCTGCTGATTGCGACCCGGCCCGGCGCTCTCGTTACCCTGCCCTGGCCCGCGACCGTGCGTTACCGGGGGCCGCTGCTCGACTACGGAAATGTGATGATCGCAGAGCCGGCATCGGGCTATCTTCTGGTGCTTGCCGGGCTCGGGTCCATTTTCGGCGATACCGGCGACGTGCTCGACGCCGGCGCGCCGGTCGGGCTCATGGGCGGCATCGCGTCCGAGGGTGCCACCCTTGCCGGGGGCGACAAAGATGGCGGTGGCGCGGAGCGGACGGAAACGCTTTATATAGAGCTGAGACAGGGCAAGGAGCCCGTGGACCCCGCCCCGTGGTTCACCGAGACAAGGGAAGACTGAGCGATGCGCAAATTTCTGATGGCTGCCCTGGGCGGCACGATCGCGGGCGTGGTGCTGACGACGCAGGTGGCCGGGCCTCTAGTCGCGCAGGAGACGCAGAAGCCGAATGTCTACGAACAGCTCGACCTCTTCGGCGACATCTTCGAACGCATCCGCTCGCAGTACGTCGAGGAGGTGGACGAGGGCAAGCTGATCGAGGCCGCGATCAACGGCATGTTGACATCGCTTGATCCGCATTCCAGCTACCTGCCCCCGGACGCCTTCGACGACATGCGCGTGCAGACCCGGGGCGAGTTCGGCGGCCTCGGGATCGAGGTGACGCAGGAGGAGGGCTTCATCAAGGTCGTCTCGCCGATGGACGGGACGCCGGCCGCCGAGGCCGGGATCAAGGCGGGCGACTTTATCACCCATGTCGATGGCGAAAGCGTCCTCGGACTCACGCTCGACGAGGCGGTGGACAAGATGCGCGGGCCGGTCGGATCCGAGATCGTCGTGACCGTGGTACGCGACGGGACGGAGGAGCCATTCGACGTCTCCATCGTCCGCGACACGATCAAGCTCACCGCTGCACGTGGCCGGGTCGAAGGGCACACGGTGGTCCTCCGCGTCACCACCTTCAACGACCAGACCTACGACAATATGTCGGATGCGCTGAAGAAATCGGTCGAGGAAGCTGGGGGCATGGACAAGGTCAACGGCTTCGTGCTCGATCTCAGGAACAATCCCGGCGGGCTACTGACGCAGGCCATCCAGGTCTCGGACGCCTTCCTCGACAAGGGGGAGATCGTCTCGACCCGTGGCCGCAATCCCCAGGACAGCGAACGCTTCAACGCCGAGCCGGGAGACCTGACCGAGGGCAAGCCCATTGTCGTGCTGATCAACGGCGGCTCCGCCTCGGCGTCCGAGATCGTCACCGGCGCGCTCCAGGACCATCGCCGTGCCATCGTCGTCGGCACCAAGTCCTTCGGAAAGGGCTCGGTCCAGACCGTTATCCCGCTCAGAGGCGAAGGCGCGATGCGGCTGACGACGGCGCGCTACTACACGCCCTCGGGCCGCTCGATCCAGGCGCTAGGCATCGCGCCGGACATCGTGGTGGAACAGCCGGAGCCGAAGCCGGCCGCCGAGGCGGGAACGGAAGACGAAGCTTCGGCCGCGACCCGCTCCCGCTCGGAGGCGGACCTGCGTGGGGCCATCACCAACGACACGATGAGCGACGACGAAAAACGCGTATGGGAGGAAGAGCAGAGCCGGGCCGAGGCTGCCGCCAAGCTGCGCGAGGACGACTATCAGCTCGCCTATGCGATCGATATCCTCAAGGGCCTTTCGGCCATAGCTGCCGCGGAATGACGCCGGAGGAGGCCGCCCGCCTGCCGTACCGGCCTTGCGTCGGCGTCGTCCTGATCAACCGCGCCGGCCTTGTCTTCGCCGGCCGGCGCACGGACGGCCCGGCGTCCGCCTGGCAGATGCCGCAGGGCGGGATCGATGAGGGCGAAAAGCCACGCAAGGCCGCGCTGCGCGAGTTGCGCGAGGAAACCGGCGTCAAGGCCGGTCTCGTGGAGTTCGTGGCGAAATCGCCCGAGTGGGTCACCTACGATCTACCGGAGGAGCTTGTCGGCAAAATCTGGGGCGGCAGGTACCGTGGCCAGCGTCAGCGCTGGTTCCTCTTCCGCTTTCTAGGCAGCGACACCGACATCGATATCGAGAGTGATCATCCCGAGTTCTCGGAATGGCGCTGGGTTAAGGCCGACGAGATGCTGGCCGCCATCGTGCCTTTCAAGCGTGAGGTCTACCGGGCGGTGATCGAGGCGTTCCGGCCGCATCTCGCCTGAGCTTGTCGCGCCGGGTCTTTCCACTGGCCGCGGGCGCGGGCATAGTCCACGTCAGTGACAGTGGAGGACGGCATGGACGGCAGCGGGCTCATCGGAGAGTTGATCGGCGGCAATGGTGCGGTGCTCGCGCTTGCGCTCTTCATTCTGCTCTGCGTCTGGCTGGGCGTCAGAATCGTGCCGCAATCGGAAAAGCATGTGGTGGAGCGCTTTGGAAGGCTCCGCGCCGTCCTCGGGCCTGGGATCAATTTCATCGTGCCCTTCCTCGATCGCGTGGCGCACAAGATTTCGGTGCTGGAACGTCAGCTGCCAAACGCGCTGCAGGATGCGATCACCGCCGACAACGTGCTGGTGAAGGTGGAGACAAGCGTCTTCTACCGGATCACCGAGCCGGAAAAGACCGTCTACCGAATCCGTGACGTGGACGCGGCGATCGCGACGACGGTCGCCGGCATCGTGCGCAGCGAGATCGGCAAGATGGAACTCGACCAGGTGCAGTCGAACCGCTCCGACCTCATCGCCAAGGTGCGCGAGCAGGTCGCGGCCATGGTCGACGACTGGGGGATCGAGGTGACGCGGGCCGAAATCCTCGACGTGAACCTCGACGAGGCGACGCGGGCGGCGATGCTTCAGCAGCTCAACGCCGAGCGGGCCCGCCGCGCGCAGGTGACCGAGGCCGAGGGCAAGAAGCGCGCCGTCGAACTCTCCGCCGATGCGGAGCTCTACGCGGCCGAACAGCAGGCCAAGGCCAAGCGGATCACGGCCGAGGCAGAGGCCTTTGCCACGGCGGTCATTGCCGAGGCAATCAAGGAGAACGGGCTGGAGGCGGCACAGTATCAGGTGGCGCTGAAACAGGTGGAGGCATTGACGGTCGTGGGGCAGGGCGCAGGCAAGCAGACGGTGATCGTCCCGGCGAGTGCCCTCGAAGCCTTCGGCGATGCCTTCCGCATGCTGAAGGGGCGGTCATGATGCTTTGGCAGCTCTGGTGGGTCTGGATGATCGCGGGTGCCGTGCTCGCAATTCTGGAGATCCTCGTTTCGGGCTTCATCCTCCTCGGCTTCGCCATCGGCGCTGCGCTGACCGGGCTCCTGCTCTGGCTGGGTGTGCTTGGTGGCTCGCTGGCCACCCTGATCCTTGTCTTCGCGGTTGGCTCGCTCCTCGCCTGGCTTGCGCTGCGCCGCGTTGTGGGTGTTCGCCACGGGCAGGTGAAGGTCTGGGACCGCGACATCAATGAAGGCTGACGCGGTCGTCGGCGCGAAGATCGCGCTGGTGGCGGCGGGACGAGTCCTCACCCACTTGCGCGACGACATCCCCGTGATCGCCTTTCCGGGGCACTGGGACTTCCCCGGCGGTGGGCGCGAGGGTGGCGAGACGCCCGAGGTCTGCGCGCTTCGCGAACTTCACGAGGAATACGGGCTGGTCCTTCCGGCGACACGGCTCCTTTGGCGGCGGGACTACCCGTCGCAGCATGTCCCCGGCGGCATCGCGGCCTTCTTCGGCGGACGGATCACAGAGGCCGAGATCGCCGCCATCGTCTTCGGCGACGAAGGCCAGTGGTGGGAGATGATGGCGGTCGACGACTTCCTTTCCCACGACCGGGCCGTGCCCTACCTGCGCGACCGGCTTGGCGATTTCCTCGCCTCCGGCGTCGTCTGAAATCGCGGGCGAATCCCCGCGATTGTGCCTAGGCTGGAGGCATCCTGCGCGATCCCCGGAGGCTCCGCATGTTCACGCTCTACCAGATGCCCGGCTGGGGTTCGGCCATTGTCGAACTGCAGCTCGCTCACTACAACCTGCCCTGCGATCTTGTCGAGGCCGGCGAACTGTTCGAGGACGCGGAAGCCCGCGATCGACTTGCCGCGATCAACCCGCTGGCCCAGATCCCGACCCTGATCCTGCCCTCGGGCGAAGTGATGACGGAAAGCGCGGCGATCACGCTATATCTCGCCGACATCACCGGGCGGGACGATCTGGTGCCGGGCCCTTCCACACCCGAGCGCCCGGCCTTCCTGCGCTGGCTCGTCTTCATCGTGGCGAACATTTACCCGACCTTCACTTACGCGGACGTGCCGACGCGCTTCGTGGCCGACGGGGGCGCCGCCGCGGCATTCCGCGAGCGGGTGGACAGCTACGCCAAGGACCTGTGGCGGCAGGTCGCCGCGGCGGTGGAGGAGACCAGAGGCCCCTGGTTCCTCGGACCACGCTTCTCGGCGCTCGACCTCTATCTTGCCGTCATGACCCGCTGGCGCCCGCGCGAGGAGTGGTTCGCGGCCGAGGCTCCGGGGCTTCTGTCCATCGCCAGGGCGGCACGGGGCTTTCCCGGTGTTGCAGCCGCCTACGCCCGCAACTTCCCCTGAAGGGCTCAGAAGTCGAGGTTCTCGACGCTCAGCGCGTTCTGCTGGATGAACTCGCGCCGCGGCTCGACCACGTCGCCCATCAGCTTGGTGAAGATGTCATCGGCATCCGCCACATCCTCGACCTTCACCTGGTTGAGCACCCGCGCCGCCGGATCGAGCGTGGTCTCCCAGAGCTGTTCCGGGTTCATCTCGCCCAGGCCCTTGTAGCGCTGCAGCGTCAGGCCCTTCTCGCCCTCGGCGAGGATGGCCTTCAGGAGCTCGATCGGCCCGTGGATGACCTGTTCCCGATCCTTCCGCACCAGCCGCGCGATCTCGCCGTAGGCCTCCTGCAGCGCCCTTGTGTGGGTCGCGAGCCGCCGCGCCTCGCCGGAGCGCAGGATCGCCCCGTCGAGCGTGCGGACCTCCTCCACGCCCCTCAGCGAACGCGAGAACCGCATGCCCGCGTCCTGTGTCGGCCGGCCGTGCCAGCCCCGTTCATATTCCACCGCCACCGCGTCGAGCCGGCGGGCGACCTCGTCGGCCACGCCCTGCGCGTCGGCATCCACCCGGCCGGGCAGGAGCGCGCCGGCGATCGTGGCCTGTTCCAGGATGTGCGTCGGGTAGTGCGTCGGGAAGGCCAGAAGGCTCTTGCGGACCACCCGCGCCTCCTCGACCACGCGGCGCAGGTCCGCGCCGGTGATCTCCTCGCCGGAGCCGAGGCGCAGCACGGCGCCCTCGATGCCCTGCTCGACCAGGTAATCCTCCAGCGCCGCCTGGTCCTTGAGATAGACCTCGGACTTGCCGCGGGTGACCTTATAGAGGGGCGGTTCGGCGATGAAGAGATGACCCGCCTCGATCAGGTCCGGCATCTGCCGGAAGAAGAAGGTCAGCAGAAGCGTGCGGATATGCGCGCCGTCGACGTCGGCGTCGGTCATGATGATGACCTTGTGGTAGCGCAGCTTGCCAAGGTTGAACTCGTCGCGCCCGATCCCGGTGCCGAGCGCGGTGATGAGCGTTCCGATCTGATCGGACGACAGCATCCGGTCGAAGCGCGCGCGCTCGACGTTCAGGATCTTGCCGCGCAAGGGCAGCACCGCCTGGTTCCTCCGCTCCCTTCCCTGCTTGGCCGACCCGCCGGCCGAGTCGCCCTCGACAAGGAACAGTTCCGAAAGCGCGGGGTCCTTTTCCTGGCAATCGGCCAGCTTGCCGGGCAGCGAGGCAACGTCCATCGCGGTCTTGCGCCGCGTCAGTTCCCGCGCCTTGCGCGCCGCTTCCCGCGCCAGCGCCGCCTCGACAATCTTGCCGACGATGACCTTGGCCTCGGCGGGATGCTCCTCGAACCATTCGGAAAGCTTCTCGTTCACCAGGTTCTCGACCGCCGGCCGCACCTCGGAGGAGACGAGCTTGTCCTTGGTCTGGGACGAGAACTTCGGGTCCGGCACCTTCACCGAAAGGACGCAGGTCAGCCCCTCGCGCGCGTCGTCGCCGGTGAAGTCGATCTTCTCCTTCTTGGCGATGCCCGAATCCTGCGCGTATTTCGTCAACGTCCGGGTCAGCGCGCCGCGAAATCCCGCGAGGTGGGTGCCGCCGTCGCGCTGCGGGATGTTGTTGGTGAAGGGCAGCACCGTCTCGTGATAGCTGTCGTTCCACCACATCGCCACTTCGACGCCGATGCCCCCGCGCTCGCCGGTGATGAAGATCGGTTCGGGCATGACCGGTGTCTTGTGACGGTCGAGGTATTTCACGAACTCGCGCACGCCGCCTTCGTAGAAGAGCTCCGACCGGAGGAGCTCCGCGCCGCGATTGTCCTCCAGGATGATCTTCACGCCGGAGTTCAGGAAGGCGAGCTCCCGCAGCCGCGTTTCCAGCGTCTTGAAGCTGTATTCGAGGTTGGAGAACGTGCCCTCGGGATGGTTCGTCTTCGCCGCGGCGAGGAAGCGCACCTCGGTCCCCTTTTCGCCCGGGGCAGCGTCGCCAACGACGCGCAGCGGCTCGACCGTCTCGCCCTTCTCGAAGCGCGCGAAATGCTCCTTGCCGCCCCGCCAGATGCGAAGCTCCAGCCAGTCGGACAGAGCGTTCACGACCGAGACGCCGACCCCGTGCAGGCCGCCGGAGACCTTGTAGCTGTTCTGGTCGAACTTCCCGCCGGCATGGAGCTGGGTCATGATGACCTCGGCCGCCGAAACGCCCTCGGTCGGGTGCATGTCGGTCGGGATGCCGCGGCCGTTGTCGCGCACCGAGACCGAGTTGTCGGCGTGGATGCGCACGCGCACGAAGTTGGCGTGACCGGCCAGCGCTTCGTCGATGCCGTTGTCCACGACCTCGTAGACCATGTGATGCAGGCCCGAGCCGTCGTCCGTATCGCCGATGTACATGCCCGGCCGCTTGCGAACGGCTTCCAACCCCTTGAGAACCTTTATGGATTCGGCGCCGTATTCGGCTGCCGCCCGTGCTTCCTCGGTCATGCCCGCCCGTCCTTGTTCTTGCCCGCATCTTATAGGCGTTCAGGCGGCGAATGTCACGAGGATGCCACAAGATTTGGTGGCGCGAGGCGGATCATGTGAAGGGGATCACCAGGCCCACCAGAACCAGCAGGAGACCCGAGCCGAGGTTCAGCCGATGGAGCGCGCCGGGGCTGCTGAGCACCCTGCGCGCGCGGTCGAAGAATACCGCCAGCGCGAGGTTCCCTGCCATCGGCACCAGCGCCGAAATCGTGAGAATCGCCGCGATATCGGGGGCGGTAACGCGCGAGAGATCGAAGAACCCCGGCAGGAAACCCATGTAGAAGAGGATCGCCTTGGGATTGCCGATCACCGCCGCCACCCCGACGGAGAAGCCGGCCCAGAGCCCGGGTTTCACAAGCCGGCCGTTTGCGCCGGGCGGCGACGGCGGGCGCCGGATCAGGAGGATACCCATGACGATGAAGACTGCTGCCGCCAGCCAGCGCAGGACGCTGAGTGCGTCGCCATAGAGCGACAGGACCCAGGCGAGGCCCAGGATCGCGCAGAAGGGCCAGATCAGGTCGCCGAGCGCCACGCCCACGGCCAGCGGCCAGGCTGCGGCCATCCCGCCCGACAGCGCCCGTGCGGTCAGCGCCACCCAGACCGGGCCGGGCACCGCCCACAGACCCGCCATGCCGAGCGCATAGAGGAGAAGCTGATGGCTGGTGACGGTCATGGCAAGGTCAGGCTGCCATCGTCGGCGAGGGGCCAGAAGGGATTCATCGCCACGTCCCAGACATGGCCGTCCGGGTCGGCGTAATAGCCCGAATACCCGCCCCAGAAGACCTTCTCCGGTCGTTTCAGCGCCGTAGCCCCAGCGGCGAGCGCCGCCTCGAAGGCGGTGTCCACCTCGGCTTCGGTGCGGAAGTTCTGGGCGAGCGTCATGGCCCCGGTCCCGAGCGCGGCGCCCGGCCGGTCGTGGTCGGTGCCAAGGTCGTGCTTGCCGAAAAGCGCAAGAACGGCGCCCTGCATCTGGTAGAAAACCACGCCCTCCTGCGCCTCGGCAGGAACCCAGCCGAGTGCCCCGTAGAAGGCGCGCGACCGGGACAGGTCGGCGACGCCAAGCGTGATCAAGGTGACGCGCTGGGGGGTCATGGAATGTTCCTTTCCGTCACGATCGACAGCCCGTTTTCCTCCATCGCCTCAAATCCTTGAGCGCGGGTTCCGAGCGTATCGAAGAGCTCCGCTCCGGTACCGGTCAGAAAGGCCTGGGCGCGGAGCGCGCAGATCTCATCATAAAGCGCCTCGCGCCGCCCGGCGTCGAGATGCGCCCCGACCTCGTCGAGAAGAAGGATCGGCGGCGCGCCGAAATCCTCCGCGAGCGCGCGGGCATTGGCAAGGATGAGCGAGAGGAGCAGCGCCTTCTGTTCCCCGGTGGAGGCCTGAGCGGCGGGCACAGCCTTGGCGGCGTAGGTTGCGGCGAGGTCGGCCCGGTGCGGGCCGGCAAGCGTCCGTCCCGCCGCCATGTCACGGCCCCGTCCTGCGGCAAGTGCCTCGGACAGTTCCTCAGCGTCCAGGGGAACCTCCGCGCCGTCCGGCCCGACGATGGCGAGGTCCGCCGCCGGGAAGGAGGTGCGCGCATCCCGGCTTGCCGCCGCGACCCTGGCGACCGCCGCAGCCCGGTTTGCCTGGATTGCCGCGCCTGCCTCGGCCATCTGCGCCTCCAGCGCATCGTACCAGCGGGCGTCGCGCACCTCGTCCTTCAAGAGCCGGTTACGCTCCCGCATGGCCTTCTCGTAGGTCAGGGCGGCCTCGGCCTGACCCGGTTCGAACGAGAGCGTCATCCGGTCGAGAAACCGCCGCCGCCCGTCCGCCCCCTCGATCCAGAGCCGGTCCATTGCCGGAACGAGCCAGAGCATCCTCAGGATGCGCCCCAGCGCCGCCTGCGGCGCGGGCTTGCCGTCGATCAGGACGCTGCGTGCCACGCCGGGTTCAGCGAAGGTCTCGACCTCGTGTGTCTGGCGAAGGCTCTCGACCACGGCCTTCAGCTTCCAGCCGACGCCCTCGGGGCGCCGTCCCAGATCCTCGGGCGCAGCGCGACGAAGGCCGCGGCCGGGCGAGAGGAGGGAGATCGCCTCCAGCACATTGGTCTTGCCGGCCCCGTTCGGCCCCCAGAGCGCCACCGGGCGGCCGTCAAAGCCGAGTCCGGTCCGCCGGTGCGAGCGGAAGTGCGACAGCACAAGCGATGTGACGACGAGCCGCGGCAAGTCAGGCCCTGCCTTTCATTGTGGCTCAAGTGCTCCCGCCAGAGGCCCCGGCCGCTGGCCCGATCAGACCCGCATCGGCATCACGACATAGACGGCCGAGGTGTCGTTGCCCTCGCGCATCAGCGTCGGATCGCCCGCCGAATTGAACAGGAACACCGCGTTCTCACGGTCCACCTGGCTGGCGATCTCCAGCAGGTACTTGGCGTTGAAGCCGATATCGAGCCGCTCGTCGCCATAGGCCACCGCCAGTTCCTCCTCCGCCGCGCCGGCGTCGGGGGCGTTGACCGAAAGCACCAGCCGATCGTCGTCGAGCGACAGCTTGACCGCGCGCGAGCGTTCGGACGAGACCGTGGCGACCCGGTCCACCGCCTTCGCGAACTCGGCGGCGTCGACCTCCAGGCGTCGGGTATTCCCCGTCGGGATGACGCGGCTGTAGTCCGGGAAGGTGCCGTCGATGACCTTCGACGTCAGCGTGATCGCCGGCGTGGCGAAACGGACTTTCGTTTCCGAGACCGAGACCGCGATCTGCGAATCGTCGTCGTCGAGAAGCTTCCTGAGCTCTCCCACTGTCTTTCGGGGCACGATCACGCCCGGCATGTTCTCGGCACCCGCGGGCAGGGACGCGTCGATCCGTGCCAGTCGGTGCCCGTCCGTCGCGACGCAGCGCAGGACCTTGCCGCCTTCGCCCTCGGCTACGTGCATGTAGACACCGTTCAGGTAATAGCGCGTCTCTTCCGTCGAGATCGCGAACTTCGACTTGTCGAAGAGCCGCCTCAGCACGGGTGCCGGGGCGGAAAAGTTCGAGGTGTATTCCGACGACGCCATGATCGGGAAGTCTTCCTTCGGCAGCGTGGCAAGCGAGAACATCGACCGGCCCGCCTGCACCGTCAGACGCCCGGCCGCGCTGTCGTCGGCAAGTTGGACGAGCGCGCCGTCCGGCAGCTTGCGGACGATCTCATGGAGCATAACCGCCGAGACGGTCGTGGCCCCGGCGCGTTCGACCTGGGCCGGGGCCTTGTCCACCACCTCGATGTCGAGGTCGGTGGCGCGGAAGCTCACCGTGTTCCCCTCGGCCTCGATCAGCACGTTGGCGAGGATCGGGATCGTGTTGCGGCGTTCGACCACCGACTGGGCCTGGCCGACCGCCTTGAGAAGCGTCGCCCGCTCGATGCTGATCTTCATATTCATCCCCCTGAGATGCCGGGAGGCGAAAGTTAGCGACTTTCGCCTCGGGCTCAAGATTTTTCGGGAATTTCCATTGGAATGGAGGGGGGGTCAAGGGCGCTTCTCGCGCCCTCACCCTTCCAGAGAGCGACGCAGGAGGTCGAGATCGTCCGACAACTGGCCGTCCGTCGCCTTGAGTTCCTCGATCTTGCGGATGCCGTGCATGATCGTGGTGTGGTCGCGCCCGCCGAACCGCCGCCCGATCTCGGGCAGGGAGCGTGTCGTCAGGGTCTTGGCCAGGTACATCGCAACCTGCCGCGGACGGGCCACGGTGCGCTGGCGCTTCGGACCGACCATGTCGGACAGCCGGATGTTGTAGTGCTCCGCGACCTTGCGCTGAATCTCTTCGATCGAGACCTTGCGGTCGGAGGCGCGCAGGACGTCCGACAGGCAGTCCTGCGTGAGGTCGAGCGTTATGTCGCGCCCGACGAGCGAGGCGAAGGCGAAGAGGCGCGTCAGCGCGCCGTCGAGAACCCGCACGTTCGTCGTGATCCGATGGGCGAGGAACTCCAAGACGCCGGGCAGGAGTTTCACCCCCGGGTAGTGGCCGCGTTGCATCTCGGCTTTCTGCTGCAGGATGCCGAGGCGAAGCTCGTAGTCCGTCGGGTGCAGGTCGACGACGAGCCCGCACTGCAGGCGGCTCTTGATCCGTTCCTCCAGCCCCTTGATTTCCCCGGGCGAGCGATCGGCCGAAATGACGATCTGACGGTTCTGATCGACGAGCGCGTTGAAGGTGTGAAAAAACTCCTCCTGCGTCGAATCCTTGCCGGCGATGAACTGAAGATCATCGACCATGAGGACATCGACGCCGCGAAACAGTTCCTTGAAGGCGATGATCTCGCGCTCTCTCAGGGCCTGGATGAAGCGGTACATGAACTGCTCGGCCGACAGGTAGATTACCTTCTTCTCGGGGAAGCGTGCGCGCAGTTCTTGGGTTATCGCATGCATCAGGTGTGTCTTGCCGAGACCAACGCCCCCGTAGAGGAAGAGCGGATTGAAGCTGACCGGCGCACCTTCGGCCACGCGGCGGGCCGCGGCATGGGCCAGCGCGTTCGGCTTGCCAACAACGAAGGTGTCGAAGGTGAAGCGCGGGTCGAGCGGCGCCCCGGGCAGCGTGTCCTGCGCGGGCGCGGCAGAAACCGCCCTCGGCGCCGACCTGCGGGCCGACGGGGCCGCCTGCACGGGCCGGGCTTCGGAGACGTGGAACTCCACGCGCTCGACCTCCAGTCCGGAATTGTTCAGGTGCTGGCGGATCTGTTCGGCGTAGTTGCGCGATACCCAGTCGCGCATGAATTTCGTCGGCGCCAGGAAACGGGCGATGCCATCGTCAAACTCGGCGAGCGTCAGCGGCTCGATCCAGGTCGTGAAGTTGTTCTGCCCGATCGTCTTGAGAAGTTCATGTCGCACCCGCCCCCAGGAGTCTTGGATCATTTCTGTGCTCGCGTCTTCGGTTCACTGTCCCGCACTGCAGCCGTGCCGGTCCGTCTCTTCCCGCGAAGCCGTCGTTCGCACCTCCGGCGCAAGCAGCATCAAATCCCAGCCGCAGCCGGTTCGTGCCGCTTCCCGCCGGAAGCGTTGGTTCCTTTGGACATGGCAGCGGCCGACTGACCGGCCCCGCGTTCCAGGCGCGTGGCTTGCAGCCGCCGCCAGAACAACCCATGCGCTGGAATTCCCCAACACACGTTCAAGCCAACGCAGGGTGCAGCTCCTGCGCGGGCCCGGTGGTTACCGCATGTCCCCCCAAGACGACGTGAATCGCAGGGAGACGCTACCAAGGTGGCGGAAGCGGGGGCAACAGAACTTCACGCTTGACTCCCTCTTTGTCGCACCGAATCCGGGTGCCTGTGCAAACGGGGCACAGGGGAGCAATTTTGCCGGGTGGAGTCGGGCGGCAGGCCACATCGAAAAAGGGCGCTGCCTGTGGCGCGCCCTTCGTCAGTCTCCGGTTTGTTCCGGGATCAGGCGGTGATCGCCTTCACGCGCGACGTCAGCCGCGACATCTTCCGGGCCAGAGTATTCTTGTGGAGGATGCCCTTGGTCACGCCACGGGCAAGCTCGGGCTGCGCCGCCTTCAGCGCGGCGGTCGCGGTTTCCTGGTTGCCCGACGCAATCGCCTCTTCGACCTTGCGCAGGAAGGTGCGGATCCGCGAGCGGCGGGCCTTGTTCACGTCCTGACGACGAACGCTCTGGCGCGCGCGCTTCTTGGACTGGGGCGTATTGGCCATGTAACGTCTTCCGGTTTTCGGTTCGGGTAAATCTGAAGCCGCGCTTCTATGCGCGACTCGGGCGCAAGTCAACAGCGGGGGCGGAGATTTTTCTGCCTATCTGTCGCGGAACTGCGGCGTGCGCTTTTGCAGGAAGGCACTCATGCCCTCCTTCTGGTCTTCGGTGGCGAAGAGCCCGTGGAAGAGCCGCCGCTCGAAGAGGATGCCCTCCGTCAGGGTCGTCTCGTAGCTGCGGTTCACCGCCTCTTTCGCCGCGACCGTCGCGAGCGCCGATTTCTCGGCGATCTTGCGGGCGACGGCCATCGCCTCGGGCAGCAGCTTGACCGCGGGCACGACGCGGCTGACGAGGCCCGCGCGTTCCGCCTCGGCCGCGTCCATGAAGCGCCCGGTCAGGTGCATGTCCATCGCCTTCGCCTTGCCCACGAAGCGGGTGAGCCGCTGGGTGCCGCCGATCCCGGCGATGACGCCGAGGTTGATTTCGGGTTGGCCGAACTTGGCCGTATCGGCGGCAATGATGAAGTCGCACATCATCGCAAGCTCGCAGCCGCCGCCAAGGGCATAGCCCGCGACCGCGGCGACAACGGGCTTGCGCGCTCGGCGGAAGCACTCGTTGATCGGGCCGAAGAGGTCATCCGTGAAGACATCGACGTATGTCTTCGTCGACATCTCCTTGATGTCGGCGCCCGCGGCGAAGGCCTTGTCCGAGCCGGTGATGACGAGGCACCGCACCTTGTCATTCGTGTCGGCCTCGGTGATCGCCTCGGCAAGCTCGCCGACAAGCTTGGAGTTCAGGGCGTTCAGCGCATCAGGACGGTTCAGGCGGATCAGGGCAACGTAGTCCTCGATCTCGACGATCAGCGTCTCGTAAGCCATGGCGAGGCCCTTTCTGCGGCTGCGAGGCCGAGTCCTACCAGCCCCCGCGAAGGGATCAAGTCATCTTTGACAGCGTGGACAGAAGAAGGTGGACCGGCCGGACTGGACGATTCGCGCGACCCGCCCGCCGCATCCTGGCGTCGGGCAGGGCTCGCCCTCGCGGTCGTAGACGCGGAACGCGTGCTGGAAATAGCCGAGTTCGCCGTCCGCCTGGCGGTAGTCGCGCAAGGACGATCCGCCCGCCTCGATCGCCTCGGCAAGCACGGTTCGGATCAGGGGGACGAGCGTGGCGACGCGGCTGGGCGCGATGCGGCCGGCCCTGCGGCGAGGGTCGATGCCGGCGCGGTGCAGCACCTCGCAGACATAGATGTTGCCGAGGCCGGCGACGAGCTTCTGGTCGAGAAGCGCCGCCTTGACCGGCGTCATCCGGCCGGAGAGCCGCCGGGCCAGGTAGGCTCCGTCGAAGGCATTGCCCAGCGGTTCGGGGCCGATGTCACGCAGGAGCCAGTGGTCCTCTGCCCGGTCGGTGGACATGAGGTCCATCGCCCCGAAGCGACGGGCGTCGTTGAAGGTCACGCGCGCACCGCCCTCCATGTCGAGGACGACATGGTCGTGCTTCGCCGGCGCCGGATGGTCGTGGTGGAAATCGCCGAGTATCGTGCCGGAAACCAGCATCCGGCCAGACATGCCGAGATGGACAAGAAGTGTCTCGCCGGTCGAGAGATCGGCGAGAATGTACTTCGACCGCCGGCGCAGGCCGACGACGCGAGCGCCCGTCAGCCGCTCGGCCATGCGATCGGGGAAGGGAAAGCGCAGGTCGCGCCTGCGCACCTCCACCCGTTCGATGATGCGACCCTCCATCGCCGGGAGAAGACCGCGACGGACGGTTTCGACTTCGGGCAGTTCGGGCATTCGTCGGGGTCCTTCTCGTGGCGCGAACGCCGCATTGTCTCTGCGGCCACAGCTTCTATAACAGGGCCGACAGCGAGCGGACGGCAAGGGCCATGAGCGAGAGCGATACCCCGACGACCCATTTCGGGTTCCAGGACGTGCCCGAGGGCGAGAAGGCCAGCATGGTCCATGGCGTCTTTTCCCGCGTCGCGAACCGCTACGACCTGATGAATGACCTGATGAGCGCAGGCATCCACCGGCTCTGGAAAGACGCGATGATGGACTGGCTCGCCCCGCGGCCGGGCCAGAAGCTGCTGGATGTGGCCGGCGGCACCGGCGACATCGCCTTCCGCTTTCTCAGGCGTGCGCCCGGGGCCACCGCTACCGTTCTCGACATGACCGAGCCGATGCTGGTCGAGGGCCAGAAGCGGGCCGAGGCAGAGCGCCTCGCAGACCGGCTTTCCTGGGTTGTCGGCGACGCGATGGCGCTGCCATTCCCGGACGACACGTTCGACGTCTACACCATCAGCTTCGGCATCCGGAACGTCACGCGGATTCCCGATGCGCTTGCCGAAGCGTACCGCGTCCTGAAGCCCGGCGGTCGGATCATGGTGCTGGAATTCAGCCGTTTGCCGGACCCCGGCCTGCAATGGCTCTATGACCGCTACTCCTTCAACGTGATCCCGGCGATGGGCAAGGTCGTGGCGAACGACCGCGAGAGCTACCAGTACCTGGTGGAGTCGATCCGCAAGTTTCCTGATCAGGAGTCCTTCGCGGGGATGATCCGGGCCGCCGGCTTCAGCCTTGTGAAGTACCGAAACCTGACGATGGGCGTCGCCGCGCTGCACTCCGGCTGGAAGCTCTGATCTTGCGCGGACCCCACAACATCTGGCGGCTGATCCGCACCGGGGCGACCTTCGAGCGGACGGGTGCCATGAAGCTCGCGCTCGAGGCGATGGAGGTGCCGCCGCGGCTCAGGGTGGTGGCGCGCGTACTCGGCTGGCCGTTCAAGTGGCTGGGCTATGCGGGTGACCCTGCACTGCCGCCGGTGACGCGGGCGCTGACGGCGCTCGGGCCCGCCTACATCAAGTTCGGCCAGGTGCTGTCGACCCGCCCCGACGTGGTGGGAGCGGAGCTTGCCGACCAGCTTCGGGTGCTGCAGGACAAGCTGCCGCCCTTCCCGACCACCGTCGCCGAGGCAACCGTCCGCGAAGAGCTCGGTCAGGGTGTCGAGGCACTCTTCACCGAGTTCTCGGAGCCGGTGGCGGCCGCGTCCATTGCGCAGGTCCACCGTGCCCGCGTCGCCGCGACGGGTGAGGAGGTCGCGGTCAAGGTCCTCCGCCCCGGGATCGAACGCGCCTTCCGCCGCGACATCGACGCCTTCCATTTCGCGGCCCGGATGATCGAGGCTTTGTCGCCCGCCTCTCGCCGGCTTCGGCCGAGCGATGTCATCGCCCATTTCGAAAGCGTCGTGATGGGCGAACTCGACCTCAGGCTTGAGGCGGCGTCGGCTTCGGAATTCGCGGCGAACACCGAAGCGGATGGCGGGTTTCAGGTGCCGAAGCCCTTCTGGAACCTCTCGTCGCGGCGGGTCATGACGCTCGGATGGGCCGAAGGCATCCCGATGGGCGAGGTGGCCGCGATCCGAGAGGCCGGGCACGACTGCGTTTCGCTGTCCGAGCGGGTCCTGCAACTGTTTCTCAGCCATGCGCTGCGCGACGGCTATTTCCATGCCGACATGCACCAGGGCAACCTGAAGGTGGCGCCGAATGGCGACATCATCGCCTATGACTTCGGCATCATGGGGCAGATCGACGAATATACCCGCCGCGTCTATGCCGAGATCCTGATCGGGTTCATCCGCAGGGACTACCGCCGCGTGGCCGAGGTGCATTTCGAGGCGGGCTACGTGCCGCGCGACCGCGACATCGACGATTTCGCCCGTTCGCTCAGGGCCGTGGGGGAGCCGATCTTCGGGATGGACGCAAGCCATATCTCGATGGCGCGGCTGCTGGCCTATCTCTTCGAGGTGACGGAACGGTTCGGGATGCAGACACGTACCGAACTCATCCTCCTGCAGCGGACGATGGTCGTCGTGGAGGGCGTGGCACGCTCGCTCGATCCTAACGTGAACATGTGGCAGGTCGCGCGCCCGGTGGTGGAGCGCTACATCCACGCGAACCTGGGTCCCCGCGCCTTGATCCGCGATCTGGTCCGCACCGCGCGCGTGCTCGGCCGGTTCGGTCCGCGCCTGCCGCAGATGGCGGAGGCCTTGCTGATCCGGCAGTCCGAAGCGCCGCCTCCGGCACCGCGACAGGACAGGGGCCATGCTGTCGCGCTGCTTCTGACCGGTGCGATAGTTGGCGCTGCGGCGGGGGCTGCCCTGGCACTGTTCTGAACGGCGGCCGGCGTCACTCCATGCCTGGGCTCCGGACGGCGCGGATATCGGCGGGCGCGACGGTTGCCCCGCCCTCGAGAACAAGCAGGGCGCCCTCCGCGCCGTTTCGAACCTCGCTGACCCGGCTGTACGCCTCGACGGCGGTGACCTGCGAAAGTTCTCCCGCCGCGTAGGTCTCGAGCCGGAAGGCATAGGTGCCCGAGGGCAACGGGGCGCCCGCCGCGTCGGTGCCGGCCCAGAGCGCCGGCTCATCCGTGATGGCGATCGGGTGGCGCGTGACCTCCTTCCCCGTGGCATCGAGGGCGACGAGGACGGCCTCTTCCGCGCCATCGGGCGGGTCCGGGTAGAGCGTGAGCGGCGTACCGTCGAACATCACGGGCGCGCTGACGCGCGCCTCCATGCCAACCCAGGCAGCCATCTGCGCCATGCCAGACATCCCAAGCTGCGCCGACAGGGATTCGAGCAGCGTGTTGGTCTTCACCTGCTGTTCGACACCCGAAAAGGTGGCGAGCTGGGCGGCATAGTCAGAGGACTGGATCGGATTAAGTGGATCCTGGTTCTGAATCTGGGTCGTGAGCATCACGAGGAAGGTCTCGAAATCGCTGTTGATCAGCGTCCCCTGCTGTGTCGTTGCCTGCGCGCGGGGCGCGCTCGTAGCGGTAGCCGAGGTGACGTCCATCGGCGGCTCCTTTCACAGTCTGAGGTCAAGTCCGCCGCCGGCGCCGGGCGGCGCGCGACGGTCAGGGGCGCGGGTCGTGTGGGCGACGCGGTTCTCCGGAAGGTTCTCCGGCATCTGATCGGCTCTCTCCTGCGCCTGACGGTTTCCCGCCGCTGTACCGTCCTGGCCGAAGCTGAAGTTCAGATTCGTGAAACCGAGGTCCCGGAAATCTTGCGCAAGCTGATCGATGTGCCGCCGCATCAGGTCGATGGTTTCCGGGCGGTCGGCCTGGATGGTAAGCGTCAGCGTCCCATCCTGCGTGGTGAGCGTCATGCGTACCCGCCCAAGCTCTTCCGGCGACAGCGTCAGTTCGACGGGCCGGTCAGCGAACGGCGCGAGGGCTTCGGCGAGACGTGGTCCGAAGCCGGGCGGAAGCGCCGATTGCGGAACCTGCTGCGGTCGATCGGTCAGGCGGTGCGCGGCGAGCGGTTCAGGACCAACGCCTTGATCCGAAGCGGGTGCGACCTCGTCGGGACGTCCGGGTCCCGGATCGAGTACGTCGGACCCGCGTGGGCCGGTCTTGGTAGCGCTGACGACCTGCACAGCTTGCCCCGGAGAGGCGGTATCAGATGCCCCGTCGCGAGAAGCGGACGGCGTTTCGGCCGAGTCCCCGGCGGAAAGCCCTCCTGTCGGCGCGACGATCGGAGCGCCGACGTGTTCGGACCCGCCCGATGAAGCGGGGTGCGGCGTCGGCGGCACGGCCTGGGCTGGTGCGGCGGCAAGCGGCCCTGTGCTGCCACGGTCGGTTGGCGGAGCCGCCTCAGACCCCCTTTGTGGCACAGGCGTCTGCCCGTCGATCCTTGCCGAACCTCGTGTCTCGCCGCTGCCGGGCGCTTGGGGGGCAGGATCCGGCTCCGGCCCGGGTCGACGGCCCGTTAGGACGACCGCCGACGTCATTGCGCCAGCGTGATCCGGCTGTGCGGCATTCGCTGGTGACAGTGCGAGGGGTGCCGCAATCATTGCAGGCATCTTTATCGCCGAGGCCCCGGCCTGCACGATCACTCCCACCACGACCGGCTGTCCGGGCGCGGAGCCCTTGACCGGAGATGGTGCGTCGCCGCCCGGATCGATGCCTGACATGCCGACCGGCACCTCCGCTGTCGGATTGACCGCCGCCGGCTGCCCGGAGGCCGGCGGCGTTTCCGCGGTGCCTTTCAAAGGCAGGGCAGCCACGGCCACGTGTCGCGCGGGCCCCGGTGTCTCCGGCCTGCTGTCTGGCCCCTGCCAGAAGGCAGGCGGCGCGGCAAGATCGGCCGGAACGCCCACCGTTGCCCTGCCGTCACTGATGATTTCGGTGACCAAGGTACTGCCGATGCGGGGAACGTCCGGCGGCGGGACCTTCAGCGGCCGGAGCCCGACGAACAGGGGCATGGGCGGCGGTTCGGGTAGCAGAGCGTCCGGGATGGCGGCCTCGCCCGACATGTCGGCGCTGTCGGGTGCATCCTCTTCTTGAGCGCGTGGCGGTTGTGCCGCGGGATCCCGAACGGCAGGAGCTTCGGTGGCTGCGGACGAGCCTGCCTGAGCGAGCGCCCCGGCCTCTGCAAGACCTCCGAGCACAGAGCGGAACGCGGAGTGGGCATCTGGACCGTCCGCGACGTCCTTGCCCCCCGGTGCAGCGCACTTCGCTTGCGGGGGGGTGATCCGGCCGGGATCGGTCAAGGGAATCGGTGTCATCGCGTCACGACTTCTGCCAGTGCGCCGCGGACTATCTCAGCGGTGGATTACCGATCCTTTACCGGGATCGCGTGATAGTGCGGCGAATGCGTGCAATTGGAGTTCTGTCGATGACCGATCTGACGCCTCCGGGCACACTGCTTTCCCATCCGGCCGGCCGCGGCCCCGGACTCGCCGCCGGCGACGACGCCCTGCGCGAGGCCGCGGTGGCGCTGGAGGCGCAGTTCCTCTCCGAGATGTTGAAATCCGCGGGATTGGGCGAGACGCCGGAATCCTTCGGCGGCGGTGCGGGCGAACAACAGTTCGCCTCGATGCTGCGCGACGAACAGGCGACCGCGATGGTCCGCCGGGGCGGGATCGGTCTTGCGGAGTCCATCTTCGAGGCGATGAAGCGGAGGGCCGGCGATGACGGCTGAATGCGGCGAAACGGTCGCGGAAATGCGGGCGCTGGTCGAGCGCGAGTCGGAGGCTCTCCGACGCGGCGCCTTCGCCGAGCTGGCAGCGCTCGGAGCGCGGAAGGCGGCGTTGATCGAGGCGCTGCCGCCGACGCTGGACTTGGCCGACCTGCACGGCCTGCGGGCTGCCTGCGAGGCCAACGGGCGGCTTCTGGAGGCGGCTCTCGGGGGCATAGCGGCCGCCCGCGCACGGATCGCGGCGATCCGGCAGGCGGGCACGCGACTTGACACCTACGACCGCGTGGGTCGCGTGCAACGCGTGAGTTTCGCCGCCAGGACGGTGGAGCGCAGGGCCTAACCAGGGGCAGGATCGCTAAAATCCCGTGCAACAGGCGGCCGCACTTAGCGAAGTCTTAGAGTCTCGACGCCAAGTTCGTCACTGCATCCGGAATCGGGTGGCGCGAGCCGGTGGCAGCCGGCCCGCATCGGTCAGAACGCCACGGGCGCCGTCCAGCAACGGCAAGCGAAACCCGGCGCAAAGCGCCGCTCTATGAAGGACCAATACATGTCGAGCATTCTGACGAACTCGAGCTCCATGGTGGCGCTCCAGACGCTGAAGGGCATCAACTCCAACCTGTCGAAGACCCAGGACGAGATCTCGACCGGCAAATCCGTGGCTTCGGCCAAGGACAACGCTGCGGTCTGGGCGATCTCGAAGGTGATGGAGGCGGATGTGAAGGGGTTCAAGGGGATTTCGGACAGCCTTGCGCTGGGCGAATCCACCGTCGCGGTGGCTCGCCAGGCGGCTGAGACGGTCACCGACCTTCTGACCGAAGTGAAGGGCAAGATCGTTGCCGCGCAGGAGGACAACGTCGACCGCGCCAAGATCCAGACCGACATCGACGCGCTTGTCGACCAGATCAACACCGTGGTCGGAGCGGCGCAGTTCAACGGCCTCAACCTCGTGGACGGGTCTCAGACGACGGTCGACGTTCTGGCCTCGCTCGACCGGCAGTCCAACGGGACGGTGACGACCTCGTCCATCTCGATCACCGCGCAGGACCTTTCGACCGGCGGCTATGCTGCGTCGAATGTCTTCAGCGCCTCCACGGCGGGCACGATCTCGACCGCCGGCGACACTTTCGTCACCACGCTCGACCAGGCCGGTGGCTCGGACGACCTGACCATCGCCAACGGCGGCACCTGGGCGGCGGGCGACAAGGTGTCGATCACCATCGGCGACAAGACCGCCTCCTACACGGTGACGTCGAACGACGTGCTCGCGGCCTCGTCGACCGACGACCTTGTCGCCGTGGGCCTGAAGAATGCGATCGATTCGCTCGGGATCGCGAACTTCTCGGTCGACTACGACAGCGCCAATCCCGGGCAACTGGTCTTCACCAACAACGGCACCGCGGATCTTTCGGTCACGGGTCAGTTCCGGAACGCCGGCTCGGGCGGGCTCGGCACGCTCTCCACGATCGACGTTTCGACCGCATCGGGCGCCGCGGCGGCCCTGACCGAGATCGAGACACTGATCCAGACCGGAATCGACGCCGCTGCCGAGTTCGGCTCGGCGGAGAAGCGGATCGACATCCAGAACACCTTCGTGGGCAAGCTTTCCGACGCTCTCCGCGCCGGCATCGGCTCGATGGTGGATGCCGACATGGAGGAGGCCTCGGCTCGGCTGCAGGCGTTGCAGGTTCAGCAGCAACTCGGCATCCAGTCGCTGTCGATCGCCAACCAGGCGCCGCAGAACGTCCTGTCGCTCTTCCGCTGAGGAGCGCTGCCGGGGCGCGCGAACGGCGCCCCGGTTCCGCCGGAAAACCCGTGATCCGACGAAACCGTCATCGGAAGGTATCCCAGTGAACGCTCACGTGATGGCCAGATCGGCCTATTCCGCCGCTGCCATTTCCACCCGCACGGGGCGCGGCGCCGAGTACGAAATCTTTGCCCGGGTTACCCGCCGCTTGCGCCAGGTCCAGTCCGGCGAGGGTGGGTTCGCGGCACTTGTGCGTGCGCTCCACGACAACCGCAGCCTCTGGACGACGCTTGCCGCCGATGTCGCGGTCGAGACGAATGAACTCTCGAAACCGCTCAGGGCACAGATCTTCTACCTCGCGCAATTCACCACCGAACACAGCCGCCGTGTGATCGCGGGCGACGCCACCGTCGACATCCTGATCGACATCAATACGGCCGTCATGCGCGGTCTCCGGGGCGAAGGGGAGGGCGCATGACCGGCCTTGTGCTGAAACTCGCCCCGCGCGAGCGGCTCCTGATCAACGGCGCGGTGATCGAGAATGGCGACAAGCGCTCGCGCCTTGCCATTCTCACGCCGAATGCCAACATCCTGAGGTTGCGAGACGCAATCCATCCCGAAGAAGTGAACACGCCGGTCCGTAGGGTCTGTTACATCGCTCAACTGGTGCTGTCCGGTGATGCCGACCCGCGGGAGGCGCGCCCCCAGATCATCCGCGGCATCGAACAGTTGAGCCAGGTCCTCACCGACCACGACAGCCGCTCGCAGCTGTCGCTCGCCACGCAAGCGGTGCTCGACGCGCAGTTCTACCTGGCGATGAAGTCGCTCCGGTCGCTCCTGCCGCGCGAGGCCCGGCTCCTGGCCGCGGCGGCGTCATGAGCTTCACGCCCGTCGTCCCGTTCGGCGGCTACGCCGGCTGGACCTTCCTCGCCCGCAGCCGCGAGGCACAGAAGGAGGCCTTCGTCGCTTCCGCCCGCCTGAAGCGGGATGAGGCGTACTTTCGTGAAAGGATCGGCAGCATCTCCACCGCCGAGGATCTCGTGTCCGACCGCCGGCTCCTCTCGGTGGCGCTCGGAGCCTTCGGATTGGAGGCGGACATCGACAACAGGCACTTCATCCGCAGGGTGCTCGAGGATGGCACGCTGACGCCCGATGCGCTCGGCCACAAGCTCGCCGACAAGCGCTACCTGGAGTTCTCGAAGGCATTTGGTTTCGGCGACTACGCCATGCCGCGGACGAAGCTCTCGGATTTCGCCGATGCGATTCTCGCAAGCTACGAGACACGCAGCTTCGAGGCCGCCGTCGGCGCGCAGGACGACAACATGCGACTGGCCATGAACGCCGAGAGGGAACTTGCCGGGATAGCCGGTCGCGCGATCAGTGACGATGCGAGGTGGTTACACGTGATGGGCTCGCCGCCTCTGCGCGAGGTCTTCCAGACCGCGCTCGGCCTGCCCTCGGCCTTCGCCAGGCTCGATCTCGACCAG
Organism: Albidovulum sp.; assembly: GCF_008933605.1. GTDB lineage: Bacteria > Pseudomonadota > Alphaproteobacteria > Rhodobacterales > Rhodobacteraceae > Albidovulum. The sequence continues at coordinate 1,263 of NZ_WBUS01000006.1, read as the reverse complement.
CAACTCGGCGTGTTCCGCGAGCGGGCGGAACGTGTGCTCGGCGATGCCGAGATCAGCCAGTTCACTGATCCCGGCAAGATCGGGACGCTGGTGCGGGCCTTCCTCCTGCGGGCCGAAGTCGGCGCCGCGTCCAGCGTCTATTTGGCCCGGTCCGCTGCTCTCACGTTGCTGCAATCGGCAGGGCCGCGCGGAACGCTCCTGTCGCGGCTGGTCTGAACCGTGCTGGCTATGGGGTAGGACGCCAGGCCGGCTGCGGTTCATCGAGGCGGCGCAACTCTGATCCTTCACCCGGAGTGCTTCGGTTCCGCCCGGTCGAGGATCGCCCGGAGCCGGGCGAAGCTATCCGCCGTCCCCTCGGGGGCGTCGTCCGACAGGAAGGCGTCGAGCGCCGGCCATACACGGATCGCCGAATCGACAAGCGGGTCCGAACCGGCCGCGTAAAGACCGGCCTGAATCATCATCTCTGCCCGGTCGTACGCGCCGAGGAGCCGTCGCGCACGGGAGATGAGCGCATTCTCTGCGTCGGTCGCTGCCCGGGGAAGGGAGCGCGATACCGAGCGAAGCAGGTTGATCGCCGGGTAGCGCCCGCGCTCGGCGATCTCGCGCTCCATCACCACGTGCCCGTCAAGCACGCCGCGCAGGATGTCGGCAACGGGCTCGTCCATGTCCGACCCCGCGACGAGGACGGAGAAGATGGCGGTGATGTCGCCAGTCTCCTCCGTGCCCGGGCCCGTGCGCTCTGCCAGCGACATGATCAGATGGGACGTCGACGGCGGGAAGCCGCGGAGCGAGGCAGGCTCTCCGCCCGCCAGCGCCACCTCGCGGTGCGCCTCGGCAAAACGGGTGATCGAATCGGCAAGGAACAGCACCTGCCGGCCCGCATCGCGGAAGTGCTCGGCGACCGCCATCGCCGTCCAGGCGCAGCGTCGGCGGACAAGTGGCGACTGGTCTGACGTCGCCGCGACGATTACGCACTTTGCCATGCCCTCCGGCCCAAGCACGCCGTCGACGAACTCCCGAAGCTCCCGGCCGCGCTCGCCGATGAGCGCAATGACGATCACATCCGCCTCGACCCCGCGTGCGAACTTCGCCAGGAGCGAGGACTTCCCGACGCCCGAGCCGGCGAAGAGACCGATCCGCTGCCCGCGGACGAGCGGCAGAAGCGTGTTAAAAACGGCGAGACCGGTTTCCAGGCGCGGCCCCAGACGGCGCCGCCCGCCCCGAGGCAAGGAGTGACCGCGCCCAGCGCATGGCCTCTATGGC
>NZ_WBUS01000166.1 GCF_008933605.1 Albidovulum sp. | reverse complement strand
GCGTCGGGCATGGGGCGCCCGGCGGCTTCGCTCCCCCGCCTTCAGGCGGACACGGATGCAGGCGCCTGCCGGGCGCCCCATGCCCGACGCGGCGGGGTGCGGCAGGGATCCTGCGGACCGATCCGACAGGTCAGGCCGAAGGGCGTTGCCAGTCAGCCAAGTTGCCGGCGTGCCGCAACCCGGCCTAGTGTCGCGTCAGGAGCGGCAGGGAGGCGGCGATGGCAGGCGTGGCAGGACGGGTGGCGCTGGTGACCGGGGCGGGAGCGCCGGGCGGGATCGGTTTCGCCACGGCCCGCGTGCTGGCGGCGGCGGGCGCGCGCGTGGCGATCACCTCGACCACGTCGCGCATCTTCGACCGCGCCCGGTCCCTCGAGTCCGGTGTCTACGCCTCCACGGCCGACCTGCGGCGGCCCGAGGAGGTGGCCCGGCTGGTGGCCGAGACCGAGGCCGCGCTCGGCCCGGTCGATATTCTCGTCAACAACGCCGGGATGGTGCAGACCGGCATCGCGCTTCCTGGCGGCCACCTCACGGAGATCGACGAGGCCGCCTGGGCCTACGGGATCGAGATCAACCTGACGTCCGCCATGCGCCTGACCCGGGCGATCCTGCCCGGCATGTGCGCGCGCGGGTTCGGCCGGGTGGTGCAGATGTCCTCCGTCACCGGCCCGGTGGTGGCGATTGCCGGCAGTGCGACCTATGCCGCGGCCAAGGCGGGGCTGATGGGGCTCACGCGCGCGCTCGCGCTTGAAGTGGGGCCGAACGGGGTCACGGTGAATGCCGTCGGTCCCGGCTGGATCCACACCGACTCCTCGAGCGCCGCCGAGATCACCGCCGGGCGCCACACCCCCGCCGGCCGCCCGGGGCGGCCGGAGGAGGTCGCCCATGCCGTCCTCTTCCTCGCGGCGGAGGAGGCGAGCTATGTCACCGGCCAGCTCATCGTTGTCGATGGGGGCAACACCTTGCAGGAATACAAGGTCGCCCTGTAAACGCCCGTCCAGAGAAGAAAAACCGCCGGAGGCGGGTGTGCCTCCGACGGGAGTGTTTCGGGCAGCGAAGGGGCTCAGCCGCGCAGGATCGAGCGGCCGGCGTAGTCCGCCGTCTCGCCGAGCGCCTCCTCGATGCGGATGAGCTGGTTGTATTTCGCCAGCCGGTCGGAGCGGGCGAGCGAGCCGGTCTTGATCTGGCCGCAGTTGGTGGCAACCGCGAGGTCGGCGATCGTCGCGTCCTCGGTCTCGCCCGAGCGGTGCGACATGACGCTGGTCATGCGGGCGCGGTGGGCCATGTCGACGGCCCGCAGCGTCTCGGTGAGCGTGCCGATCTGGTTGACCTTCACCAGAAGCGAGTTCGCGCAGCCCTCCGCGATGCCGCGCGCGAGGCGGGCCGGGTTGGTGACGAAGAGGTCGTCGCCGACGAGCTGGCAGCGATCGCCCAGCAGCGTGGTGAGCTTGGCCCAGCCGTCCCAGTCGTCTTCGGCCATTCCGTCCTCGATCGAGATGATCGGGTAGTCGGCCACAAGCGCCATGAGGAAGCTGGCGTTCTCGTCGCGGGTCATCACCGCGCCTTCGCCCTGCATGTGGTACTTGCCGTCCCGGAAATACTCGGTCGCGGCACAGTCGAGCGCGAGGAACATGTCCTCGCCCGGCCTGTAGCCGGCCTTCTCGATGCTCTTCATGATGAAGTCGAGCGCCACGCGGGTGGAGGAGAGGTCCGGCGCGAAGCCGCCCTCGTCGCCGACCCCGGTGGCCAGGCCCGCCGCGGAAAGCTCCTTCTTCAGCGTATGGAACACCTCGGAGCCCATGCGCACGGCCTCGCGGATGCTGGCAGCGCCGACCGGCATGATCATGAATTCCTGGATGTCGATCGGATTGTCGGCATGTTCGCCGCCGTTGATGATGTTCATCATCGGCACCGGCAGCACGCGCGCCGAGGTGCCACCCACGTAGCGGTAGAGCGGCAGGGCCGAGAATTCGGCCGCGGCCTTGGCGACGGCGAGCGAGACGCCGAGGATGGCGTTGGCGCCGAGCCGTCCCTTGTTCGCGGTGCCGTCGATCTCGATCATCAGCCGGTCGATTTCCATCTGGTCGGTGGCGTCGAGGCCGACGACGTTCTCGGCGATCTCGCCGTTGACGGCCGCCACCGCCTCCAGCACGCCCTTGCCGAGGTAGCGCGCCTTGTCGCCGTCGCGCTTCTCGACGGCCTCGTGAGCGCCCGTGGAGGCGCCCGAGGGCACCGCGGCGCGGCCCATGGTGCCGTCTTCCAGCGTCACGTCCACCTCGACGGTGGGGTTGCCGCGGCTGTCGAGGATCTCGCGGGCGTGGATGTCGATGATCGTGCTCATGGGGCGCTCCCTCGGCGGAAAGTCACTGTCGCGCCGGTCTTTACGCGCAGCGCGGGCGGAGGGGAAGGACTATTCGGCCGGGGCCGCGCGGTGGGCGCGGGAAACCCGCCGTTCGCGCAGGTAGGTGTAGAAGGCCGCCGCGAGGATCAGCGCGGCACCGGCGAGCGTCAGGGCGTCGGGGCGCTCGGCGAAGAAGGCCATGCCGATCATCATCGAGAAGATCAGGCGCGAATAGCGGTAGGGCATCAGCGCAGAGGCATCGCCGATGCGCATCGCCGCGACGATGGCGTAATAGCCCGACGTGCCGGCTGCGACCGCGGCCGCCATCTTGCCGAGATCGGGCAGCGAGAGCGGGACGGCACCGCCCGAAAGCGCGAGGAACCCGAGCCCGATCACGGCGACGGCCAGGAAACCGTGGCAGGCGACCGCACCCGAGGGCAGGTCGGCGGGGACCCTGCGGGTGATGATGTCGCGGAACGCGATGGAGATGACCGTGACGAGCACGAGCGCGGCGGCCGGCTCGAAGCCCTCGAGCCCGGGCCGGATGATCATCAGCACGCCGATGAAGCCGACGGTCACGGCGCTCCAGCGGCGCCAGCCGACGGTCTCGCCGAGAAACAGCGCCGCGGCGGCAGTGATGGCGAGCGGCGTCGCCTGGAAGACCGCGGCGACGGTGGAGATCGGGACGAGCGCGAGCGCGGGGATGAAGGTCGCGCCAGAGACGCACTCGGCCAGGTTGCGGAACATGACCGTCCCGGACCGGAAGCCGCGCAGGACGCCGCGCCGCCCGGCGTCGCCGATGATCGCGAAGAAGACCGCGGCGCCGCCGAGACCGAGAAGCAGCATCACCTCGCCGAGGGGCAGCCGCGTCGTCAGGTCCTTGATCAGCGCGTCCTCCACCGCGAAGGCCGCCATGGAGAACGTGACGACGAGCCCGCCGCGCAGGTTCGCCGCCGCGCTCACGGGCGGCTCCGCGAGGCCGCGCCGTCGTCGGCGGTGGTCGGGCGGTGGATGGAGGCTCGGCTGCGCATCCCACGGGTCTAGGCCATTCCGGAGGCAGGGGGAAGGGGCGTTCCGACGGCACCGTCACGGCCCTGTCGCCGGTGGACAAGACTCCGCGCCGCCCGCGACCGAGCCTTGCCGGCGAAGGGAGTCCGCCATGACCGAACACCGCCGCCAGGGGCGCGAGGCGCGCCGCAATGCAGCGCCCGCGCGGGTCACGAACTATCGCCGCCTCCGACACCCCTTCGCGCCGCAGAGGATCCTGTCGGACGATGCGGTGGCGGCAATCCACGAGACCGCGCTGCGGGCGCTCGAAGACCTCGGCCTCGTCGTCCTCCTGCCCGAGGCGCGCAAGCTTTTCCGGCAGGGAGGTGCGGCGGTGGACGAGGGCAGCGGCCTTGTCCGCATCGGGCGCGAGATCGTGGTGGCCGCACTGGCGACCGCGCCGCGTTCCATCCTCCTCCGCGCCCCGAACCCGGCGCGGGAGCTCACCTACGAGGACGGCGCGCTGATCTTCTCGCCGGGCGCGGGCTGCCCCAACACCCAGGATCGCGTCCGCGGCCGGCGTCCCGGCTGCCTTGAGACATACGAGGAGACGCTGAAGCTGCACCAGAGCTTCGACGTCATCCACAAGCTCGGCCCCTCGTCCGAGCCGCAGGACGTCCCGACGCCGGTCCGGCACTATGCGACCATGCGCGCGCAGCTCACGCTGTCGGACAAGCCGATCTTCGTCTACGCGCGCGGCCGCGGCCAGGTGGAGGACAGTTTCGCCATGATCCGCCTTGCCCACGGGCTCTCGAACGCGGACTTCGCGGGCGGCGCCTGGTGTACTACGGTCATCAACACCAACTCCCCCCGCCAGATCGACAAGCCTATGGCCGAGGGCATCATCGACTTCGCCCGTGCGGGGCAGTTGTCGATCATCACGCCGTTCTGCCTTGCGGGCGCGATGGCGCCGGTGACGGTGGAGGGCGCGCTCGTGCTCCAGCACGCCGAATGCCTGGCCGGGATCACGCTGGCGCAGCTTGCGCGGCCCGGGGCGCCGGTCAGCTACGGGGGCTTTTCCTCGAACGTCGACATGAAGTCGGGCGCGCCGGCCTTCGGCACGCCCACGCATATCCGCATGGCGATCGGCACCGGCCAGCTTGCCCGTCACATCGGCCTGCCCTGGCGGTCGGCCGCCGGGTCTGCCGCGAACGTGGCGGACATGCAGGCGGCGGGGGAAAACCACATGGGGCTCTGGGCCTGCCTCATGGCCAACGCCACGCTGACGATCCACGCGGCGGGCTGGCTCGAGGGCGGGCTTTCCTTCGGCTACGAGAAGTTCATCAACGACATCGAGGCGCTGCAGACGATCGCCGAGCTTTGCGCGCCGCTTGAGAGCGCACCCGCGGACCTCGCCTGGGAGGCGCTGGCGGATGTCTCCCCCGGCGGACATTTCTTTGCCACGCCGCACACGATGGAGCGCTTCGACCGTGCCTTCTATGCGCCGCTGGTGGCCGATCTTGCGAACTTCGGCACCTGGGAGGCGGCCGGCGCGCAGACCTCGACCGAGCGTGCGACGGCGATCTGGCAGCGGCTCCTCGCCGACTTCCGCCCGCCCGACGGCGGGGAGGAACGGGGCGAGCGGATCGCCGCCTTCATCGCCCGGCGCGAGGCCGAGGGCGGCGCCCCGCCGCCCGACTGAGGGTCCGAGGGACGGCTTGACTTTCCCGCCCGCCTGCAGGATAAGCCCCCGATCCCGGCGGGTCTCGCGGCCCGGCCGGGACATTGTTTTGAAATCACGTCCCCAAGCGGGGGCGCGCTGTCCGAGGCGGGGGAGACCCCTCAACGCCGGTTCGCACCGGGGCCGCAGGGCGCGGGAAACATGAAGGAAAGACCCATGTTCGCGGTCCTCAAGACGGGCGGCAAGCAATACAAGGTCCAGGCGGGCGACGTGCTCCGCGTGGAGCTGATCGCCGCTGCCCCGGGCGACAAGATCCAGTTCAACGAGATTCTCATGGTCGGCGGCGACGCCCCCGTGCTCGGCGCGCCGCTCGTCAAGGGCGCGGCCGTTCAGGCCGAGGTCATCGACGAGATCAAGGCCGACAAGGTCATCACCTACTGGAAGCGCCGGCGGAAGCATTCGTCGCAGCGCACCCGTGGCCACCGCCAGAAGCTGACGCTCGTCCGCGTGACCGACATCCTTGCCTCGGGCTCGGAGAAGTCGGGCGTGAAGGAAGCCGTCGGCACCCAGGCCGCCCGCATCGCGGCCCACAACGCGGCTGCGCCGGCCGAGAAGAAGGCCGCCCCGAAGAAGGCCGCGGCCAAGAAGGCCGAAACGGCCGGGACGAAGGAGTAACACCTCATGGCACACAAGAAAGCAGGCGGTTCCTCCCGCAACGGACGCGACAGCGCCGGCCGTCGTCTCGGCGTGAAGCTCTATGGCGGTCAGGACGCCCAGCCGGGCGCCATCATCGTGCGCCAGCGCGGCACCGAATGGTGGCCGGGCGAAGGCGTCGGCATGGGACGTGACCACACGATCTATGCCACTGCGCAGGGCCGCGTGACCTTCAAGAAGGGTCTCAAGGGCCGCACCTTCATCTCCGTGCTTCCCGTGGCGGAGGCAGCCGAGTAAGCCGAACCTTTACAATCGGATTGTAGGAGGGGATCGGCCGGAAGGCCGGTCCCCTTCCTTCTTTCCGGGCAGGAGTATCTACCGATGGGCATCCAGGACACAGTTCTCGGCATCGTGACCGCCCGCGCGGCCGCGCTGCGGTTGATGCCGTCATTCTCGCGCCCCATTTGGGGTATAAGTGGCAGAAGGGTGCCGCATCGGCCGGGAGGGGCCGGGCATCCGCGTGCGAGTGTCGAGGGGTTCCCGGCCGGTAGGGCGGCCGCACTCCTCGCCATGCGTTTGGGAGGAGGGAAGGGATGATCCAGGAACAGATCGTCGTTCAGCCGACGATAGCGGCTGAGCGTTTCGTGCTGCGTCCGCTCAGGCGGTCGGACGCCGGACTCATCGCCATGTACACGGCGGACCGGCGCGTGGCCGAGGGCACCCGAACGATTCCGCATCCGCTGCCGCCCGGCGCCACCGAGGCCTATGTCGCCCGCGCGCTCTCCGAGAAGCGGGCGGAGGATGTCTGGGTGATGGATGGCTCCGCCTCGGCCCATGTCGAGGTCATCGGCCTCGTCAGCCTGACGCACATGGACCGCGAGCAGAGCGAGATCAAGTACTGGGTCGCGCCCGCCTTCTGGAACACGGGCTATGCGTCCGAGGCCGTGGCCGCCATCGTCGGGGCGAACCCGCATCGCGCGCGCACGCTCTTTGCCGAGGTCTTCCAGGACAACACCGGCTCCGCGCGGGTTCTGACGAACAACGGCTTCGAGTATCTCGGCGACGCCGAGGTCTATTCCGTCGCCCGCGGCGCCACCGTGCCGACCTGGACCTACCTGCGCCGGATGGATTGAGCCCGCGCGGCCGGCCGCGGCCGTGGTGCGTGCGCGGAGGAAGCCTGAGGCCGGCGAAACGGCGTGACCCCGGGGGGATCGCGCCGTCACGGACTGCGGGCGGGCCGGACCCGCTCAGCCGGCCATGACGCGGTCGGGATCGTCGTCGCGGAAGATGTTCTCGACCGCCGGCTCCACGGTCCGCACC
>NZ_WBUS01000165.1 GCF_008933605.1 Albidovulum sp. | reverse complement strand
ACCTCATCAATGCCGAGACGGAGACGCAGCGGCAGCAGGCGGTCGCGCGGCTCGGCGGCGGTATCTCGCAGCGGGTCGCCGCGTGGCGCGAGGTGCTGCTCGACGCGCGCGCCGAGGTGGAGGCGCTCGCGGGGCCCGCGACCGAGGTCATCGACTGCAAGGGCGCGACGCTTCTGCCCGGCTTCGTCGAGAGCCACCTGCACCTCGTCCTCGGCGGGGCGGAACTCGCGCATCTGCAACTGACCCATGCGGACGGCGAGGCCGCCCTCGCCCGCGCCTTCCGTGCCTTCGCCGCCGAACATCCCGACCGGCCGCTCCTCATGGCGCAGGGCGGTCACTACGCCATGCTCGACCACCCGATGAACCGGCACGACCTCGACGCCATCATCGCCGACCGGCCCATCGCGATCACCGCGCATGACCACCACACCGTCTGGGCCAACACCGCCGCGCTGACGGCCGCGGGCCTTCTCCACGGCGCCGCCATGCCCCACGGCCATGAGGTCGTCATGGGACCGGACGGCACCGCCACCGGCGAGCTGAGGGAATTCGAGGCCTTCGCCCCGGTCATCGCGCTCGGCGGCGAGGCGCGGCTCAACCTCGGCATCGCCACCGGCGGCGAACCCTCGCCCTGGCCCACGGTGGCGGAACAGGCCATCGACCGCGCCAAGGTGGCGCGCGGGCTCGCCCATGCCGCGCGGCACGGCATCACCGCGATGGTGAACATGGACGGCAACCGCTACACGCTCGACCTCCTGCGCGGCCTCCAGAAGGAAGGCGGGCTGACCGCGCGGGTGAAGGTTCCCTTCCATTACAAGCCGCACATGGAGCTTTCCGAGCTTGACCGCGCCGACGCGATGACGCGCGACTTCGACGACGAGTGGCTCTCCTGCCGCTTCGTCAAGATGTTCATGGACGGCGTGGTGGACAGCCGCACCGCCTACATGCTGAACGACTACCCCGGCCATCGCGGCCACCGGGCGGAGCCGCTCTTCGCCCCCGAGCGGTTCAACGAGATCGCCACCGAGATCGACCGGCGCGGCATGCAGATCGCCGTCCACGCCATCGGCGACGGCGCCGTCCGTACCACCATCGACGGCTACGAGGCCGCGCAGCGCACGAACGGCAAGCGCGACAGCCGCCACCGGATCGAGCATATCGAGCTGATCGACCGCGCCGACGTGCCGCGCCTTGGGCAACTCGGCATCACCGCCTCGGTCCAGCCACCGCACGCCCCCGGCGCCATGGACTTCGCGCTGTTCCCCACCCTCGACGTCATTGGCCGCGGCCGTTGGAACGATGCTTATCTCTGCCGCGACCTCGCCGAGGCGGGGGCGCATCTCGCCTTCGCCTCCGACTGGCCGGTGACCGACATCTCGGTGATGCGCGGCATCGGGGCCGCACTGACCCGGCCGACCTACGAGGGCGCCGCCGACCAGCGCGTGCCGCTTCTGGACGTGCTCAGGGCCTACACCGCCGGCGGTGCCTGGGCGGCGCACATGGATCGCATCACCGGGACGCTCCGGCCCGGCCTGGCTGCCGACATCGTGGTGCTCGGCGGCGACATCGAGGCGGCGCGGCCCGAGGAGGTCGCCGGAATGGGCATTGCGATGACCGTCGCGGGCGGAAGGGTGACGCATCGGGACTGACGCGCCCGCCGCCGTCGTCACCCCCGCCGCCGCCCCTCGATCTGGCCGACCCGGACATGGCGCAGCGCCTCGACCAGCATGGCGATCACGAAGCCGAAGATCATGAAGCCGTTGGCGCCGCACATGCCGCCGAGGAGCCGCCAGTCCTGCGGCAGCACCACGTCGCCGTAGCCGAGCGTCGTGAACGACGCGAGTGCGAAGTAGATCGCCGACTCGAGCGTCGGCAGGATGCCGAGAAGGTCGAAGGTCAAGGCCCAGATCCAGACATCCACGGTCACAACGCCCATGACCCAGAGCGCCGCCGCAATCAGCAGGAGCCCGAGTTTCAGCCCGTGCGGCTCGCGCGTCAACCAGGGGTGGAACCGCCGCAGAAGCGACTCGACGGGGCCGAGCGTCGCCCCGGTGAAGACGATCGTGCCCAGCATCAGCAGGGACCCTATGACGATCTGCACGACCATTGCGGCCCTCCTGCCGTCCAGATAGCGGCTCCTGCCGCCGGCCGGAAGCCCCCCGCTGGACTTGGACGCGCCCCTCGCCTATCTCGTGCCGATCATGGCCGAGAAACAGAACCCCAACTACAAGGTGATCGCCGAGAACCGCCGCGCGCGGTTCGACTACTTCATCGAGAGCGACCTCGAGGTCGGCATCGTCCTGACCGGGTCCGAGGTGAAGTCGCTCCGCACCGGCCAGTCGAACATCGCCGACAGCTACGCCTCGGTCGAGGGGGGGGAGCTCTGGCTCATCAACAGTTACATCGCCGCCTACAAGCAGGCCGGCGTTTTCGGCCACGAGGAGCGGCGCCGGCGCAAGCTCCTGGTGTCCCGGAAGGAGCTCGCGCGGCTCTGGCAGGCGATCGGGCGCGAGGGCATGACGCTCGTGCCGCTTGTGATGTATTTCAACGATCGCGGCCGGGTGAAGCTCAAGATCGGCGTGGCCAAGGGAAAGAAGGTCGCCGACAAGCGCGCGACCGAGGCCACGCGAGACTGGAACCGGCAGAAGCAGCGGCTCCTGAAGCAGGGCTAGCCGCCTATGCATCCTTGCAACGGCCCGGCCCGCCCGGGTATTGCGGAAGAAGGCACCAAGGGGACGGACATGGCCGAGGACGATCCGAAGACTCTGGTTTCCACCGACTGGCTGGAGCGGCACCTGAAGGATCCCGACCTGAGGCTCCTCGACGCCTCGTGGTACATGCCCGGCGCTGCGCGCGACGCGAAGTCCGAATACGATGCCGCCCATATCCCGGGCGCGCGGTTCTTCGACATCGACGAGATCGCGGACCTGCGCTCGGGCCTGCCGCACATGGCGCCGCCGGCCGAGAAGTTCGTCAGCCGGATGCGCGCAATGGGCGTGGGCGACGGCCACCAGGTCGTGGTCTATGACGGCGCCGGCATCTACTCGGCCGCCCGCGTCTGGTGGCTCTTCCGGCTCATGGGGAAATCCGATGTCGCGGTGCTCGACGGCGGGTTCCCGAAGTGGCAGGCCGAGGGCCGTCCGGTCGAGGACATGGCGCCCATCCTGCGCGACCGCCACATCACCGTCAGCCGGCAGGCGCACCTCGTCCGCGACGTGACCCAGGTCGCCGCCGCCTCCAAGCTCGGCGATCACGAGATCCTCGACGCCCGCTCGCCCGGCCGCTTCGCCGGTACCGAGCCCGAGCCGCGCCCCGGCCTCCGGTCGGGCCATATCCCGGGCTCGAAGAACGTGCACTACGCCACGCTTCTCAACGCCGACGGCACGATGAAGGACGCCGGGGGGCTGCGCGCGGCCTTTGCGGCGGCGGAGGTGGACCTGGCCAGGCCCGCTATCACCACCTGCGGCTCGGGGGTGACGGCGGCGATCCTCAACCTTGCCCTCGCGCGGCTCGGCAAGCACGACCACGCGCTCTATGACGGCTCCTGGGCCGAATGGGGCATGTACAACGACCTCAAGGTCGCGAAGGGGTGACGCCGATGTTCTCCAGCCTGAAGCCGCAGCCCGCCGACAAGATCCTCCAGCTCATCGGCCAGTTCCGCGCCGATCCGCGCGCGGACAAGATCGACCTCGGCGTCGGCGTCTACAAGGACGCGACAGGCCTCACGCCGGTCATGCGCGCCGTGAAGGCCGCCGAGAAACGGCTCTGGGAAACCGAGACGACCAAGACCTACACCGGCCTCGCCGGGGAGCCGGCGTTCAACGCGGCCCTCGCCCGCCTCGTCCTCGGCACCGCCATGCCCGAGGCGCGTATCGCCTCGGTCGCGACGCCGGGCGGCACCGGCGCGGTGCGCCAGGCGTTCGAACTGATCCGCATGGCCTCGCCGGGCGCGCGGGTCTGGGTCTCCGACCCGACCTGGCCGAACCACCTGTCGATCCTGAACTATCTCGGCATCCCGGTGCAGCCCTACCGCTACTTCGACGCCGAAACCCGCGCTGTCGCCTTCGAAGCGATGCTCGCCGACCTGTCCGGGGCGAAGGCGGGCGACGCGGTGCTGCTGCACGGCTGCTGCCACAACCCGACCGGCGCCAACCTGACCCTGCCCGAATGGGCCGAGGTGGCCGCGGTACTCGAGAAGACCGGCGCGCTTCCGCTCATCGACATCGCCTATCAGGGCTTCGGCGACGGGCTCGAGGCGGACGCGGCGGGCGTGCGGCTCATCGCCGACCGCCTGCCCGAGGTGCTGGTCGCCGCCTCCTGCTCGAAGAACTTCGGCATCTACCGCGAACGCACCGGCGCGCTCATGGCCCTCTCCGACCCGGCCCGGCGCGAGGTCATGCAGGGCACGCTCGCCTTCCTCAACCGCCAGAACTTCTCCTTCCCGCCGGACCACGGCGCGCGGCTCGTCACGATGATCCTCGAAGACCCGGCGCTGCGTGCCGACTGGGAGGCGGAGCTGGAATCGGTGCGGCTGGGGATGCTCTCCTTGCGCGAACAGCTCGCCGCGGAACTGCGCGACCTGTCCGGCTCCGACCGCTTCGGCTTCCTCGCGCAGCATCGCGGCATGTTCTCCCGCCTAGGCGCGTCGCCCGAGCAGGTGGAGCGGCTGAAGACCGAACACGCCATCTACATGGTGGGCGATTCGCGGCTGAACATCGCCGGGCTGAACGCCGCGACCGTGCCGGTCCTCGCACGCGCGATCCTTTCGGTCGGGGTCTGAGCGCGCCGCAGCCAGTCTCTCCGCCGGCCCCTCGCCACTGGATGAACGCGGACGGCGGGGCCGAAGACCCGCCGTCCCCGTCGGTTCCGCCCCCGGGGTCAGGCGTGATAGGCGCTTTCCCCGTGCGAGGTGAGGTCGAGCCCCTGGCGCTCGTCGTCTGTGGCGACGCGAAGGCCGGTGATCGCCTTCGTGACATGGATCAGCACCAGAGAGCCGATGCCGGACCAGAGCAGGGTGATCGCCACCGCCTTGATCTGCGTCATCACCTGCGCCCCCATGGCGAAGTCCTCGCCGCCCGTGCCGCCGAGCCCCGGCGCCATCAGGATGCCGGTGCCGATGGCGCCGACAATGCCGCCGATGCCGTGGACACCGAAGACGTCGAGGCTGTCGTCGTAGCCGAACCGCTGCTTCACCTTGGTCACGAAGAGGTAGCAGACGGGCGAGACGGCAAGGCCGAGGGCGATGGCGCCGACCGGGCCCGTGGTGCCGCAGGCCGGGGTCACGGCCACGAGGCCCGCGACCATGCCCGAGGCCGCGCCGAGGCCCGAGGCCTTGCCGCGGGCGATCGTCTCGACGAGCGCCCAGCTCACGATCGCGGCGGCGGTGGCGACGAAGGTGTTGATCATCGCCAGCGTCGCGCCGGCGTTCGCCTCGAGGTTGGACCCGGCGTTGAAGCCGAACCAGCCGACCCAGAGCATCGCCGCGCCGACCATGGTCAGCGTCATCGAATGCGGCGCCATGTTGTCGCGGCCGTAGCCCACCCGGGGGCCGAGTACCAGCGCCCAGACCAGCGCGGCGACACCGGCGTTGATATGCACGACAGTGCCACCCGCGAAGTCGATGGCGCCCATGCCGAAAATGAGCCCCGAGGCATCCCAGACCATGTGGGCCACGGGAAAGTAGACGAAGGTGACCCACAGGACCGAGAAGAGAAGCACCGCCGAGAATTTCGCGCGTTCCGCGAAGGCGCCGATGATCAGGGCCGGCGTGATCGCCGCGAAGGTCATCTGGAAGGCGATGAAGACATATTCCGGCAGCACCACGCCATCGGAGAAGGTCGCCGCCGTCGTCTCGGGCGTGACACCGGAGAGGAAGAGCTTGCCGAGCCCGCCCCAGAAGGGCGATGTGCCGCCGCCGAAGGCGAAGGAGTAGCCGTAGAGCACCCAGATGATCATCACCACGGCGGCGATCATCGTGCACTGCATCAGCACCGACAGCATGTTCTTCGTCCGGACGAGCCCGCCGTAGAAGAGCGCGAGCCCCGGCACCGTCATGAACAGCACCAGCGCCGAGGCCGTCATCATCCAGGCCACGTCGCCCTTGTCGATGACCGGCGCCGCCGCCACAGCCGCCGTGGCCGTCTCCTGTGCGACGGCCGGCATCCCCAGGGCCAGGGCCGCCAGCCCCGCCCATCCCAAAGTCTTCTGCATCGTCATCCCCCGATTGGTTGTCCTGCTCACAGCGCGTCCTCCCCGGTCTCTCCGGTCCGGACCCGCATCACCTGCTTCAGATCGAGCACGAAGATCTTGCCGTCGCCGATCTTGTCGGTCTTGGCCACCTTGCGGATCGTCTCCGCGACCTCGTCGGCCAGGGCATCGCTGACCGCGATCTCCAGCTTAATCTTCGGCACGAAGTTCACGGCATATTCGGCGCCGCGATAGATCTCAGTGTGTCCCGACTGCGCACCGAAGCCCTTCACCTCGGTCACCATCATCCCCCTGACCCCGATCGCGGTCAGCGCCTCTCGCACCTCGTCGAGCTTGTAGGGTTTGATCGCCGCTATGATGTATTTCATGGTTCCCTCCGGCGCCCGGCCTGTTGCTGATCCCGCAGGAAAGGAGCGACGGGGTGGGCTGCGACACAACGGAATCACTGCCAGGCGGAGGCGCGGAATCGGGCAATTGCTGAAAATTTGTGCATGAACGCGGCCGATGACGCCGGATTCAGCGCAGTGTGCTTGCTGCAACTGCAAAACAGATTGCGGGACCGCGCCGCGATGCAGCATCCGCCGGCGCTTCGGCGCAATTGTGAGCCTCAGGCGCTCCACATTCCGGTGGCACTCCTGTATGGTCGCCCGAAAACGGGCAGGCATCGGACCAGACGCATGAGAGAGACAGGCGGCAGGAAGCCTCCGCTGGTGGCGGACCGGCGCTACGGCACGCAGCCGAAGGCGGCGCCGAAGCCGAAGGCGGCGGCGAAGCCCCGCGCGGCGCGGCGCCCGCCACGG
>NZ_WBUS01000164.1 GCF_008933605.1 Albidovulum sp. | reverse complement strand
GAGGTCGATGCCGGCGTGGCGCGCGAAGGCCTCGGCGACCGACAGCCGTTCGGGCGGTGCAAAGGGGTCGCAGGTGCGGCCGCGAAACCGCAGGACCTCGGTTCCGGCCGAGCGTGCGGCGAGCGCGAGGAGCGCCGCGCAATCCTCGATCAGGACGCTGTAATCCTCGCCCGCGCGATACCATTCGAGCATGGTGAACTCGGGGCTGTGCAGCACCCCGCGTTCGCGGTTGCGCCAGACATGGGCGAAGGCCGCGATCCGCGTCTCGCCCGCGGCAAGCAGCTTCTTCATCGCGAATTCGGGGCTCGTGTGCAGATACATCCGCCGTGCGGTGCCGTCGTTGCCGATGGCTTCCGTGGCGTAGGCATGGAGATGCACCTCGTTGCCCGGGCTGATCGCCAGCGCGGCCGGATCGACCTCGACGAAACCTTCCTCGGCAAGCCAGCCGCGGATCGCCGCCTGGATCCGGTTGCGCGCCAGCAGGAGCGGCCTCCGGTCGGCATGGCGGTCCGGCGACCACCAGGGGCTCGGGGCAGGGCCGGGAAGGGGCGCTCTGGTCATCGCGTCGGCTTTCGTCTGGATATTTCGCTTGGGATGCGCTAGGCGCGGGGCGCCGGGGCCCGCGCGTGATAGCCATGCCGCGGCGGAACCGCAAGGAATGCCCCAAGCAATACCCGGAGAGGAACGCCCGTGAAAGTCATCGCCTCCAGCCTGCGCAAGGGCAACGTCGTCGAACTCGACGGCAAGCTCTATGTCGTCCTGACCGCCCAGAACTTCCACCCCGGCAAGGGCACGCCGGTCACCCAGGTGGACATGCGGCGGATCTCGGACGGGGTGAAGGTGTCGGAGCGCTGGCGCACCACCGAACAGGTGGAACGCGCCCATGTCGACGAGCGGGAATACGACTACCTTTACGAGGATGGCGAGGGCTTCCACTTCATGGAGCCCGAAACCTACGAGCAGGTCACCGTCTCGCCCGATGTCGTGGGCGACGGCAAGGCCTTCCTGAAGGAGGGCACGCGGGTCTATCTCCAGGTCCACAACGGCGTCGCCATCGCCATCGAACTGCCGCAGAAGGTGGCGGTGGCGATCACCGAGACCGAGCCGGTGGTGAAGGGCCAGACGGCATCCTCGTCCTACAAGCCCGCCATGACCGACATCGGGCTCAGGGTGATGGTGCCGCCGCATGTCGGCGCCGGGACCCGCATCATCATCAACACCGAGGACCTGAGCTACGTCGAGCGCGCCAAGGACTGATCCGGCGCGAGGGGCGACCCGGCCGCGTCGCCGGGCGGTGGGCAAGACCTGACCGCGTATCAGCGCAGCGCCGCGAGCGCCTCGCGGATCTCGCCCGCCAACGCCACCCGCTCGGCTTCGCCGAGGAAGGCGCCAAGCTCCACCTCGCGGCCGTCGCCCTTCAGCGTCAGGTAGCTCAGCACCGGGCCGCCGGTGGGATAGAGCCGCACGGCGACCCAGTAGGGGTTCGCCTCCCAGCGCTGCTCCGCCCCGTCGGGGGCACGGCGCACCAGCGTCATGCGGCCAGGGGCAAGTGTCAGCTCCTCGGTCAGTTCGCCGTCGCGCCAGCTCCGCGCGAGCGCCCACCAGATACCCGCGACCGCAGTGGCGAGGAAGGGCAGGAGACCCCAGAGAACCCGCGTGCCGAGGACCGCGAACAGGGGCACCGAGATCAGGAGCGCGGTGCCGCCGACGAACCAGACGAAGCCGCGGGCCGAGAGCGAACGGTAGGGCCAGAGGCGGAGCCGCCGTTCGGTGCCGTCAGGAGGGAGCCATTCGTAGGGCATGGGCGGATCCTACCGGGGCGGACGCGGAAGGGAACGCGCCGGCACGCCGGGCCTCAGGGCCGCCGCCCGAGACCGGCGAGGAAGCCGGCGAAGGCCGCGCGGTATCCGTCCGGGTCCTCGGCATAGGAGCCGAGGTGGTCCGCGCCCGTCGAGAAGGTCGCCGTCTGACCCTGCCGGGCTGCCGCAAGCGCCTGGGAGGGGGCGATGGGCACGATCCGGTCGCCCGAGCCATGGGCGATGAAGAGCGGTCCGGCGAATCTCGCGTAGACCTCGTCCACCTCGGCCTCGCCAAGGGGCAGGCCGGTCATTCGGGGCAAGAGGCGCCCGGCGACCCAGGCCATCGGACCGGGCAGGGGGCGGTCGCTGGCCTCCGCGAGATGGTTGATCACCGCGCGGAAGCTGATCGCGGGGCTGTCGAGCGCGACCGCGGCCACCCGCCCGGCGAGGTCGCTTCGCGCCAGGAACTGACCGAGGATGGCGCCACCCATGGACTCGGCCACCACGAGCACGCCCGGACCCTCCGGCCCCGGCGCGGCCTGTGCGACCGCGGCCTCCAGGTCGCGCCATTCGAGGAGCCCGAAGCCGTAGCGGCCCTCGGGCGCGGGCGGGGCGCCGGCGTCGTTGCGGTAGCTGATCATCAGCACCGACCAGCCGGCGGCGTGCAACATGGAAAGATGCCGGTATCCATCCTCGCGCGCCCCGGCGATGCCGTGGACATAGACGGCACGGCCAACCTCGGCGCCGGTCGCGGGCACGTACCATGCCTCCGTGGGCCCGAGGGCCGTGTCGAGCGTCACCGTCTCGAACGGCAGCGACAGCGCCGCCATCGGATCGCCGCGGAACCCCAGCGCCAGGGGATCGGCCGGGGGCTCCGTCGTCGCAAGCGCCGCGGCCAGCGGCCCGACGGTCAGGATTCCCGAGGCCGCCCGCGCGAGGAGATATCCCGTCACCGCGACGTAGCCCGCGACGGCGAGCAGGAGCACAAGGACCAGACCGAGGATCAGCCGCATCTTCCCGCTCCCGCCGAAACGACGACGGCCCCGGATCGCTCCGGGGCCGTCCTTCAGGTCATCCGCTCAGTGCGCGTGGCCGTGGTCCCAGTCGCTCCGCTTGGGGAGCGTCTCGAACGTGTGCTCCGGCGGCGGCGAGGGCAGGGTCCACTCCAGCGTGTCGGCGTAGGGGTTCCAGTAGTTCGCCTCGGTCACGCGCTTGCCGTAGCGCAACGTGTAGAACACGATCCCGATGAAGAAGATGAACGAGGCGAAGGACAGGAACGCACCCATCGACGAGACCCAGTTCCAGTAGGCGAAGGCTTCCGGATAGTCGATGTAGCGGCGCGGCATCCCCTGGCGGCCCAGGAAGTGCTGCGGGAAGAACGTGAGGTTGGCACCGATGAACATCATCCAGAAGTGCAGCTTGCCCGCCCATTCCGGATACTGCCGTCCACTCATCTTGCCGATCCAGAAATAGGTCCCGGCGAAGATCGCGAAGACGGCGCCGAGCGACATCACATAGTGGAAGTGCGCCACGACATAGTAGGTGTCGTGATAGACGCGGTCCACCGGCGCCTGGCTCAGCACCACGCCGGTCACGCCGCCGATGGTGAAGAGGCAGAGGAAGCCGAAGGCCCAGAGCATGGGCGTCTTGAACTCGACCGAGCCGCCCCACATCGTCGCGATCCACGAGAAGACCTTGATGCCTGTGGGCACCGCAATCACCATCGTGGCAAGCATGAAGTAGCTCTGCTGGGTCAGCGACATGCCGACCGTGTACATGTGGTGCGCCCAGACGACGAAGCCGAGCACGCCGATTGCCACCATCGCGTAGACCATCGGCAGGTAGCCGAAGATCGGCTTCTTCGCGAAGGTCGCGATGACATGGGAGATGATGCCGAAGCCCGGGATGATGATGATGTAGACTTCCGGGTGCCCGAAGAACCACAGGATGTGCTGGTAGAGGATCGGGTCGCCGCCGCCCTGCGGCTGGAAGAAGGTCGTGCCGAAGTTGCGGTCGGTGAGGAGCATGGTGATGGCGCCCGCCAGGACCGGCAGCGATAGCAGGATCAGCCAGGCCGTGACGAAGATCGACCAGGCGAACAAGGGCACCTTGTGCAGCGTCATGCCCGGCGCGCGCATGTTCAGGAAGGTCGTGATCATGTTGATCGCGCCGAGGATCGAGGAGGCGCCCGAGACGTGGACCGCGAAGATCGCCAGGTCCATCGACCAGCCGGCCTCGTTCGTCGAGAGCGGCGGGTAGAGCACCCAGCCCACGCCCGAACCCGCCTGGTCGTCGCCACCCGGAGCCAGCAGCGAGGCAACGCCGAGCGACACGCCCGCGACGAACATCCAGAAGGAGAGGTTGTTCATCCGCGGGAAGGCCATGTCCGGCGCGCCGATGTGCAAGGGCATGAAATAGTTGCCGAATCCGCCGAAGAGCGCCGGGATGACCACGAAGAACATCATCAGGACGCCGTGATAGGTGATCATCACGTTCCAGAGGTGGCCGTTCGGGGTGCATTCGGCCGCCGGATCGGTAATGAACCGCGCCCCTTCAAGGCACATGTACTGAACGCCGGGTTCCATCAGCTCCATCCGCATGTACACGGTGAAGATGACCGAGATCAGGCCGACGACGGCGGCCGTGAACAGATAGAGGATCCCGATGTCCTTGTGGTTGGTCGACATGAACCAGCGGGTGAAGAACCCCGGATGCCCATGTTCGCCGTGGCCATGAACGGCTGCGTCCGCCATGCGTCTCTCCCATTTCGCTGCGAGGCCCCAGGATCGCGGCAGGCCGCATTCCGGGCAAGGCTACGGAATCCTAATAGAGGGCCGAAACGGGATGGGCAATGACAGAAACATATGACGGCGCGCGAAAAACCATCGCGCGCCGCAGGATCGCCGGTGCGGTCGCCTTACTTCACGACCGAGGCCAGATAGGCCGCAATGTCCTCGCCGCCCTTGGCGAGCTTGAAGGTCATCTTCGACTTGCCCGAACCGCCGTGGGTGTCGACGAAAGCCGTCGGGTCGACCACGTATTCGGCAAGGAGCGCCTCGTCCCAGACCATGCCGGTGGCACCGACGGCGAGAATGCCGTCACCATACTTGAAGTCGGGCGCCGAGGCGACCGCGCGACCGATGACACCGTAAAGGTTCGGGCCGGTCTTGCCGCCCTTGACGATTTCGGTGCCGTCGTCGGCGACGATGGCGTGGCAGGCCTTGCACTTCTTGAATTCGGATTCGCCCTTTGCGGCGTCGCCCGCGGCAAATGCGGGGCCGGCGACGGCAAGGGCGGCAGCGATCGCAATCAGCTTGGTTTTCATCATCGGTCCTTCTTTGTCGTTGCTCTGCAGGTCTCGGCCGGGCAGGCGCGGGCTTGTGCGCTGCTACCATGGGGACGTGGCCTCCGACTTGACCCAAGTCAAGTCACGGGGCGGGCATCGACGGGGCCTGCGCTTCCTTGCCGAATCCTGGCATGGCAAGGGTGGGCCATCCCCGCCGGCTCCGCAATGGCCGTTGATGCCAGCGGCACGAAGTCGACGCACCGGTGCGAGTTTCACGCGAAAACGCGCGCGAAACCGGCTTTCAGCGCGAGGTCTAGGTCGGCCATCGTCACCGGCAGGCCAAGATCGACGAGGCTCGTGACCCCGTGCTCGCTGATTCCGCAGGGCACGATGCCCTCGAAATGGCTCAGGTCGGGCTCCACGTTGATCGCGATCCCGTGGAAACTGATCCAGCGGCGCAGCTTGACGCCGATGGCGGCGATCTTGTCTTCGCGCGGGGCACCGTCCGCGGCGGCTGGCCTGTCGGGGCGGACGACCCAGACGCCCACACGATCCGGCCGGACCTCGCCCTTCACGTTGAATTCCGCGAGGGCGGCGATGATCCAGTCCTCGAGCTTGCGCACATAGGCGCGGACGTCGCGGCCGCGGCGGTTGAGGTCGAGCATGACATAGGCGACGCGCTGGCCGGGCCCGTGATAGGTGTATTGGCCGCCGCGGCCCGCCGCGTGGACCGGGAAGCGGCCAGGATCGGTCAGGTCCTCTGCCCGGGCGGAGGTCCCGGCGGTGTAGAGCGGCGGATGCTCGAGCAGCCAGACCATCTCGTCCGCCTCGCCGGCGGCGATTGCGGCCACCCGCGCTTCCATGAAGGCCAGCGCCTCCTCATAGGGCACGAGGCCCTCGCTCGTCCGCCATTCCACCATGCGACTTCCGGTCCTATTTCGCCGCGAGGGCAGGAATTCCCGACTGGCGGGAGCGGCTGCCCGGGCGCATTATCGCCTCATTAGTCGCTTCCCCCGTCGGTTTCACGGGGATTTTGAACCAGATCTCATTGGAGGCATCCATGCTGAAGCTTTCGGCATCCGCCGTCGCATTGACACTCGGCCTTCTTCTCGCATCCGCGATCATGGCCGCCCAGACCGCCCGCGCCGAGCCGCACGCGCAGATGAACCGGGCGCTCTACCCCACGCTGAAGGTGGCGGGGCATCCTTACGTGCCCATCCATTCCGCGCGCAAGCCGCGGCCCAGGCACGCCCCCGCGGTGGTGCCCGTCGCGCAGATGAACCGTGTCGGCTACGGCCGCTGAGGAGCCGTCGCCGGCCGATGCGTCGGGGCTACCTGCCGGAAAACAGCGGTTGTCAGACTCATCCGTTAGAGAGACACTTTCCCGGCATTTGAACAGGTTTCCGCGGGCCGGCCCTGCCGGCCCGCCGATCAATTGGGACATCAAGGGGAGATTTGGGATGAAATCGAAACAAATCGTGGCGTTCGGCGTCGCCGCGTCCTTCGCGGTGGCTTCCGTCGGGATGCCGTCCCCGGCCCGGGCCGATGCCGGCGACGCGATCGTCGGCGGCCTGATCGGCGGGATCATCGGCGGTGCGATCGTCAACGAATCGCAGAAGAAGCGGCAGACGGTCGTGCGCAAGTCCACCAGTTCCGGCATGACCACGGCGCAGCGCGAGGCCAACCGCGAGGTGCAGGTGGCGCTGAACTACTTCGGCTATCCGGTCGGGTCGCCCGACGGCGTGCTCGGCCGCAACTCGCGTGCCGCGATCGCCGACTACCAGGCGACACTCGGCTATCCGCCGACGGGGCAGTTGACGGAATACGAGCGCACGCTGCTCGTCGGATCGTATCACCGGGGCGTTGCCGGCGGCGCGATGACGATGCAGCAGGCCGCCGCGAACCCGATGGGGATGCGCGGGCTGCTGGTGACCTGGCGCGACGAGGCCGCCGGTGTGTTGCCGC
>NZ_WBUS01000163.1 GCF_008933605.1 Albidovulum sp. | reverse complement strand
GAGCTGCACCGCCTCGGCCCTGAGCCCGGCAGGCCAGGCAAGCTCCATGGCCTCGCCGGTCCTCAGCTTCTCCCATGCCTTCGACCCGAGGGCGCGTTGAACCGCCCCTCGCGCCGCCCGGTCCAGCCGGCGCGCCGGGGCGCCGAGCCTTCCATCGGGCGGCAGCAGCAGGACAAGACGCCCCTCGGCCGCGGCAAGGGGGTCGAAGGCGGTGGCGGCAAATTCGAGGGTCAGGGGAAGGGTCATGACGTGCTCCGGCAGATTTCGGCGCCGACCCTATCCCCGCCCCCTGACCTTGGCCAGATATGAGTTTTCCCGCCCCGAGCTTTCGTCTAGGGATGGGGCGAGGCAGACCGACGAGGAAGCAGTGTCGAAATTCGACAGATACATGCTGTCGCAGCTGATGATGCTCTTCGGCTTCTTCGCGCTTGTCCTCGTGTCGGTCTACTGGATCAACCGCGCGGTCTCGCTCTTCGACCAGCTCATCTCCGACGGCCAGTCGGCTTGGGTCTTTCTCGAGTTCACCGCGCTGACGCTGCCGAACGTGATCCGCCTCGTGCTGCCGGTGGCGGCCTTTGTGGCCTCGGTCTACGTCACCAACCGGCTCGCCTCGGAAAGCGAGCTCGTGGTGATGATGGCCACCGGCTTCTCGCCCTTCCAGCTGGCGCGGCCGGTCGTCTATTTCGGCCTCGCGGTCACCCTCATGGTCGCGGTCCTCGCCCACGTCCTCGTGCCGGCGAGCCGGACCAAGCTTGCCGAACGGCGGGGCGAGATCGCCGAGAACGTCGCCTCGCGGTTCCTGACCGAGGGGACGTTCCTGCATCCCGCGAGCGGGATCACCTTCTACATCCGCGAGATCAGCCCGCGGGGAGAACTCGAGGACATCTTCCTGACCGATGCCCGTACGCCGGGCCGGCGGACGACCTACACCGCCGATCGCGCGCTGCTGGTGAAAAGCGAGACGGGGCCGAAGCTCGTGATGTTCGAGGGGATGGCCCAGACGCTTGCCACGGCGACGGCGTCGCTTTCGGTCACGCGCTTTGCCGATTTCTCCTACGATCTCGGCGCGCTCATCGGCGCCGCGGCCGACCGGCTGCCCTCGGTCGAGGAACTGCCGACACCCGTCCTCCTCGCCGCGTCGGCCGACAGCGCGGCCGCCTACGGGACGACCGAGGCGGCGATGCTGCTCGAGGGGCACGAGCGCATCGCCCGCCCCTTCCTCGCGCTCGTCTCGGCGCTCATCGGCTTCGCCACGCTCCTCACCGGCGGCTTCAGCCGCTTCGGCCTCTGGCGGCAGATCGCGCTCTCGGTCGTGCTCCTCGTCTTCGTCCAGTTCCTCGCCAACGGCGCGACGAGCCTCGTCGCCCGCTCGTCCTCGGCCTGGCCCGCGATCTACCTGCCGGTGGCGGCCGGGCTCGGGATCGCCGCCGTCCTGCTCGCGCTCGCGGGCCGGGCGCGACGCGTGCACCACGGCCTCGTCGCGGCGGTGGCCTCATGACGCTCGCCCTCTATATCGCCCGCCGCTTCGCCAAGACCGTCCTCACGGTCTTCGCGGGTTTCTTCGTCCTTCTCTACCTCATCGACATGATCGAGCAGATCCGCCGCTTCGCCGACGCCGACATCAGCCTCGGCGCGGCGGCGGAGCTTGCGGCGCTGAACACGCCGCAGGCCGTCTACCGCATCCTGCCGATGATCCTGATCCTCGCCTCCATCGCGCTGTTCCTCGCGCTCGCGCGGTCCTCCGAACTTGTCGTGATCCGCGCGGCCGGACGCTCGGCGCTCCGGATGCTGCTCGCGCCCCTCGTGACCACGCTCCTCATCGGCGCGGTCGCGGTCGCGCTGCTCAATCCCATCGTCGCCGGCACCGCCAAGCGCTACGAGACGCTCGCCAACCGCTACAAGCTCGGCGAGGGCAACGTGCTCTCGGTCTCGCGCGAGGGGCTCTGGCTCCGCCAGGGCGGACCCGAGGGGCAGACCGTGATCCACGCGGCCCGGTCGAACACCGACGGGACGGTGCTTTACGACGCGAGCTTCCTCGCCTTCGCCGAGGCGAGCGGTCCGGTCGCGCGCATCGACGCGGCCGAGGCGCGGCTGACCGAGGGCGCCTGGACCCTGACCGACGCCAAGGAATGGCGCTTCGACGCGGGCGGCAACCCCGAACGCGACGCGCGCCGCCAGGCCGCGCTCGACCTGCCCTCGGACCTCACGCCCGACCAGATCCGCGACAGCTTCGGCACGCCGTCCACCATCGCAATCTGGGACCTTCCGGCCTTCATCGACGGGCTCGAACGGGCGGGCTTCTCGGCGCGCAAGCACAATGTCTGGTTCCAGATGGAACTCGCGCTGCCGCTTCTTCTCATGGCGATGGTGCTCGTCGGCGCGGGCTTCACCATGCGCCATGCCCGGTCGGGGCAGACCGGCACCATGGTGCTTCTCGCCATCGTCTCGGGCTTCGCGATCTTCCTGCTGCGGAACTTCGCCCAGGTCCTCGGCGAGAACGGCCAGATTCCGATCGTCCTTGCAGCCTGGAGTCCGCCGCTCGCCGCCGTGCTTCTCTCGCTGACCCTCCTTCTGCATCTCGAGGACGGCTGATGCGGCGGCTTCTCCTCGCCCTCCTCTTCTGGCTCGCCGCCCTCCCCCTGACCGCAAGGGCGCAGGAGGCCGCGACCCTCGTCGCCGACCGGGTCTTCCTGACCGCGGACGACCGTCTGACCGCCGAGGGCGCGGTCGAGGTCTTCTACAAGGGCGCGCGGCTCACCGCGCGGCGGATCGTCTATGACGGCGCGACCGAAGAGCTCGCCATCGAGGGGCCGATCACGCTGACCGATGGCGCGGGCACGGTAATCCTCGCCGATCAGGCGGAGCTCTCGCGCGACCTGACCGAGGGCGTGCTGCGGAGCGCGCGGATGGTGCTCGACGTGCAGCTCCAGATCGCCGCGGACGAGATCGCCCGGTCGAGCGGCCGCTTCACCCGTGCCTCGCGCGTCGTCGCCTCCTCCTGCCAGGTCTGCCCGTCGAACCCGACGCCGCTCTGGGAAATCCGCGCCCGCAGCGTCCTCCACGACCAGACCGAACGCCAGCTCTACTTCGACCACGCCCAGTTCCGCGTCGCCGGAATCCCCGTCTTCTACGTCCCGCGCCTGCGGATGCCCGACCCGACGCTGAAACGCGCCACGGGCTTCCTGATGCCCCGCTTCCGCACCACGACGGCGCTCGGACCGGGGCTGAAGCTGCCCTATTTCATCGCCATCGGCGACAGCCGCGACCTGACGCTGATGCCCTACCTCTCGGCCAGCCGCACCCGGACGCTGGAGTTCCGCTACCGCGAGGCGCTGCGATCCGGCACCATCGAGGTGAACGGCGCCGTCACCCGCGACGACCTCCTGCCCGGCGACACCCGCGGCTATCTCTTCGCCTCGGGCGCCTTCGCCCTGCCCCGCGACTTCCGCCTCGGCTTCACCTTCGAGGAGGTCAGCGACGACGCCTACCTGCTCGACTACGGGCTGGAGGAGAAGGACTTGCTGGAAAGCGGCGTCGCCGTCACCCGCACCCGCCGCAACGAGCATGTCGAGGCGCGCCTCTTCCGCTACTGGTCGATCCGCGCGGGCGACGACAACGCGGTGCTGCCGACCCTCGTCGGCGACCTCAGCGTGATCCGCCGCTTCTCGCCCAGGTTCATCGGCGGCGAAGCGCAGTTCGAGTTCGACCTGCACAGCCACCGCCGGTCCTCCGACCTCGCCACCGACGCGAACGGCGACGGCACGGTGGACGGCCGCGACGTGGCGCGGGTGAGCGCGGTCATCGACTGGCGGCGCAGCTGGATCCTGCCGAACGGCATGGTCCTCGCCGGTGCCGCCGAGATCACCGCCGACCTCTATTCCATCGGCCAGGACCCGGCCTATCCCGGCACGGTGACGCGCCTCCTTCCCGCCGCCGCGGTGGAGTTGCGCTGGCCCTGGGTCCGCTCGGCGGGCCCGCGCGGGGCGAGCCAGGTGATCGAGCCGGTCGCGCAATTCGTCTGGGCGCCGGACAGCGCCGACGCGGTGCCGAACGAGGACAGCCAGATCGTCAACTTCGACGAGGGCAACCTCTTCGACTTCAGCCGGTTTCCCGGCGCCGACGGGCGCGAGCTCGGCTCGCGGCTGAACCTCGGCCTGACCTGGACGCGCCACGACCCCGCCGGCTGGACGCTCGGCGTGACGGCGGGCCGGGTCTTCCGGGCCGACGACCTCGGACAGTTCTCGACCGCCTCCGGCCTCGACGGGACCAGTTCGGACTGGCTCGTCGCCGCGCATCTCGTGACGCCCGACGGGCTTCGCGCCATGAACCGGATGACCTTCGACGACGGCCTCGACGTCAGCCGCGAGGAACTGCTGCTCGGCTACGACGGCGGCCGCTACGACCTCACGGCGGGCTATCTCTGGCTCGTCGCCGACCCGGCCGAGAACCGCCTCCAGCCCACGTCCGAGCTTGTCTTCGACGCCGGATGGGACATGGGGGCGAACTGGCGCGGCTCCTTCACCGGGCGCTACGACTTCGAGGCCGCACGGGCCACGCGCGCCGCCCTCGGCGTCGCCTGGCGGACGGACTGCGCCACGGTCGATCTTTCCCTCTCGCGTCGCTTCACGTCCTCGACTAGTGTGAAGGCCGACACCGACATCAACCTGTCGGTCATCCTGCACGGGGTCGGCGCGGGGATCGACGGGCGACGCTACCGGCGAAGCTGCGGACCCTGAGAGGCGGGCCCCGCGGGATGAAGAGAACAGAGCAGACGGACGGCAGACGATGCGCATCACGACCCTGATCCCCCTCGCCCTCGCGGGCCTGACCGCCCTTGCAGCGCCCTCAGTGGCCCAGTCGGGCCAGTTCTCGCCCGTCGTCGTGGTGAACGACAGCGCGGTGACGCGCTACGAGCTTGACCAGCGGGTGCAGTTCCTCACCATGCTGCGCGCACCGGGCGATCCGGTTGCCGAGGCCGAGAAGGGGCTCATCGAGGACCGGCTGAGGATCGCGGCCGCGAAGGCGGCGGGCATCACGATCAACGACCAGCAGATCGCCGCCGGGATGGCGGAATTCGCCGGCCGCGCCAATCTCGACACCGAGCAGTTCCTGCAGGCCATCGGCCAGGGCGGCGTCGCACCCGAGACCTTCCGCGACTTCGTCGCCGCCGGCCTCGCCTGGCGCGAGGCGGTGCGGGCCCGGTTCCTCCCAAAGGTCGCGATCAGCGAGGCGGAGATCGACCGGGCGCTTTCGGTGCCGGCGCAGCGCGGCGCAGGGCCGCGGGTGAACCTCTCCGAAATCCTCATCCCCACCTCGGGCGGCACCGCGATGGAGAAGCGCGATTTCGCCGAGGAACTGGCGAAGTCGATCGGCTCGGAGGCGGCCTTCGCCGCCGCCGCCCGCCAGCACTCCGCCGCGCCGTCGCGCCTGAACGGCGGCCAGGTCGGCTGGATTCCGGTCACCAACCTGCCGCCGCAGGTGCGCCAGGTCATCGCCGGCATGGGCAACGGCCAGGTAAGCCCGCCCATCAACCTCGGCAATGCCATCGCCATCGTCCGGCTCCGGGGCATCGAGCAAGGAGGCGAGATTTCGGCGGGGAACCTGACCGTGGATTACGCCCAGGTCCTCCTGCCCGGCGGGCGCTCGCCCGAGACGCTCGCCGAGTCCGAGCGCATCCGGGGCGAGGTCGATACCTGCGATGACCTCTACCGGGTGTTCAGCGGCGCCCCGGCAGGCACCGTCCGGCGCGAGACCCGCGCGCTCGCGCAGGTGCCTGCCGACATCGCGGGCGAACTCGCGCGCCTCGACGACAACGAGGTCTCGACTGCCCTGACAAGCGGCGGCGGGCTCGTCTTCCTCATGCTCTGCAGGCGGTCCGCCACGCTCGCAGCCGGGCCCGCGCCCTCGGCCGCCGATCTCGCCGCCCCCGCGGCGGATGGCGTCCCGGCAATCGACCCGACGCTCGGCTTCGGCCAGGGCCCGAACCGCGCCCAGGTGCGCGAGGAACTGACCAACCAGCGCCTCGCCGCGCTGGCGGACGGCTGGCTGGCGGAACTCAGGGCCAATGCCATCATCCGCACGCCCTGAGGCCGGGTGCCGATGACCGCCCCCATCGCGCTCACCTGCGGCGACCCGTCCGGCGTCGGACCGGAGATCGCCGCCAAGGCGCGGGCGCGGCTCGGGGCGGATCTCGACTTCTTCTGGATCGGCGACCCTTCGCACCTGCCGCAGGGGACGTCCTGGGTGCAGATCGCGCGGCCCGCCGACGCGGCGCGCGTCGCGGCGGACCACCTGCCGGTGCTGCGCCACGAGTTTCCCGCCGCCGCCCTGCCCGGCGCGCCGGCGGCGGAGAATGCCGCCGCCGTGATTGCCGTCGTCGCCCGCGCCGTGGCGCTCGCGATTGCCGGGGAGGCTTCGGCCATCTGCACCGCGCCGATCCACAAGAAGGCGCTGAAGGACGGCGCCGGCTTCGCCTTTCCCGGCCATACCGAATACCTCGCCCATCTGGCGGGGGTTCCGCGCGTGGTGATGATGCTCGCCTGCGACGCGCTCCGGGTGGTGCCGGCGACGATCCACATCCCCCTGGCCGAGGTGCCGCGGCAGCTGACGGCGGAGCTTCTGGAGGAGACGATCCGGATCACCCGCGCGGGCCTCCTGCGCGACTTCGGGCTCGACGAGCCGCGGCTCGCCGTGGCGGGGCTCAATCCGCACGCAGGCGAAGGCGGCGCCATGGGGGGCGAGGAGATCGCGCTCGTCTCGCCCCTGCTCGAGCGACTGCGCGCCGAGGGCTTCGCCCTCGCCGGGCCGCTCCCCGCCGACACGATGTTCCACCCGGCGGCGCGGGCGCGCTACGACGCGGCGATCTGCATGTATCACGACCAGGCGCTGATCCCGATCAAGACGCTCGACTTCGCGGGCGGCGTCAACGTGACGCTCGGCCTTCCCTTCGTGCGCACCTCGCCCGACCACGGCACCGCCTACGACATCGCGGGCCAGGGGCTGGCGGACCCGTCGAGCCTCGTCGCCGCGCTGCGGCTCGCGCGCGAAATGGCGCGGAACCGGGCCGGGTGATGGCGACGGTGG
>NZ_WBUS01000162.1 GCF_008933605.1 Albidovulum sp. | reverse complement strand
ATCCCGCGCACGCAGGACGATGCCGTGATCGCTCACCCGCGCCTCGACCCGGCGCTGGACCTCGCGCTCGGCGATGCGGTGGAGCATGTCGGCGTCGGGCGTCGGCGGCGTCGCGCCGAAGAAGCGGTCCTCGGCGGCGAGGTCCCGGAAGTATTCCGCGATCGCCCGCATCGTGTTGAAGGGATCGTCGAACCCCTCCAGCGTGCACGAGAACGTGCCGTAGGAAACCGTCAGGATCTTGCTTGCACCGACCATGGGATGCTCGCCTTCTTTCTATTGCCTGCCCAATGAGGCTGGCTCCGAACTAGTGCGTCACCGTGGACAAAACCGGGTGAATTGAAGGATTTTTTCTGGCCGACATTGTGTTATTGCGCCTTAATCGCCATCAATCCTGCCATGAGAACCGACATTGTCCAATCTTCGTCGCCAGTGACCCTGGTGGGCGCGGGCAGCCTCGCGCGGGGCGCGCTGGCCGCGGCGCTGCAACTGGCGCCCTGCCTTGTAGCCGCCGATGGTGGCGCCAATGTGGCGGTTAGGGCGGGACACGTTCCCCATCGCGTGATCGGCGATCTCGATTCGGTGAATGCCCGCACCCGCGCGGCGGTGCCCGCGGCCCGCTTCCTCCATGTCGCCGAGCAGGAAACCACCGACTTCGAGAAATGCCTGACGCGGATCGAGGCGCCGTTCATCCTCGGGCTCGGTTTCGCCGGGCCGCGCGCCGACCACAGCCTCGCCGCGTGGAACGCGCTCGTGCGTCATCCGGGGCGGCGCTGTGTGATCCTGACGGCGCGCGACGCGGCCTTCGCCGCACCGCGCCGGATCGCGCTCGGCCTCGTCGCCGGCACCGGCGTCTCGCTCTTCCCGATGGCGCCGGTCACGGGGCGGGCGACCGGGCTCGCCTGGCCGATCGCGGGGCTCGACTTCCGCCCGGACGGCCGGATCGGCACCTCGAACCGGGCCGAAGGGCCGGTCGAGATGGCGTTCGCGGCGCCCGGGATGCTGGTGATCCTGCCCCGCGCCGCCCTATCGGCGGCGATCGAGGGGCTCAGGCAGGCAGTTCCGTGGTGAGCCCGCGGGCGCGCGCCGTCACCCGCTCGCGGTGGATGATGTAGAGCCCGGAGGCGACGATGATGCCGATGCCGGCGACCGTCAGCGCGTTCGGCAGGTCGCCGAAGACGAGGTAGCCAAGGACCACGGCCGTGACGATCTCGAGGTAATGGAGCGGTGCGAGCGTCGAGGAGGGGGCGAAGGCGAGCGCATAGGTGATCGCCATGTGGCTGACCGCCGAGGCAAGACCGACGCAGAAGACCCACAGCCAGAAGATGCCTTGCGGCAGGGCGAAGGTGGTCGAGGGTTCGCCGAGCGCGGTGCCGAGCGCGAGGAGCGGCACGCAGATCAGCGCGGCGAGAAGCGCGGTGTGGAACTGCATCGGCACCGGATGGACGCGGGCAGAGAGCGTGCGGGTGACGAGCATGTAGAAGGCGAAGCTGACGGCGGTGCCGAGGGGCAGGAGCGCCACCGCACCGAAGGCGGCGAAGGAGGGCTGGATCACCAAGAGCGAGCCCACGAAACCCACCACGGAGGCGGCGAGCCGCCGCGGGCCAACCTCCTCGCCAAGCGCGAAGCGGCCGATGAGGAGGATCACGAAGGGCTCGACGAAGACGATGGCGAGCGCGTCGGCGATGGGCATGACGCGGAGGGCCGCCACGAAGCAGTAGGTCGAGGCGACGAGGAAGAAGGCGCGCAGGGCGAGAAGGCGGAAGGCGCGCCGGTCGAGGGCGAAGGACAGGCCCATGAGAAGGACCACCGGCGCCATCAGCGCCGCCTGGACGACGCCGCGGCCGAACACGATGACGCCCACGGGCACGCCCGCGCCTGCAAGCTTCGAGGCCACGTCGATCAGCGGCGCGACGATGCAGAAGGCGATCATCAGCGCCACGCCGGGCAGGATGCGGTCGGTCCGGGTCATGCCCCCCGGCTACAGGGAGGGCTGTGCCGCGTCCATTCCGAAAGCGACCCCGTGCGCCCGTGGGTGCCGGTTTTCCGGCGGCGGTGCGGCTCCGATGCCGCGATTTTCCGCGTGATCTCGGATCCCCGGATCAGCAGTTCGGCACGTTCACGGCGAGGCCGCCGAGCGAGGTTTCCTTGTACTTCTCGTGCATGTCGTGGCCGGTCTGGCGCATCGTCTCGATGCAGGCGTCGAGCGGCACGAAGTGCTGACCGTCGCCCCTGAGCGCGAGCGAGGCGGCCGAGACGGCCTTGATCGCGCCGAGCGCGTTCCGCTCGATGCAGGGCACCTGGACGAGGCCCTTCACCGGGTCGCAGGTCATGCCGAGGTGATGTTCGAGCGCGATCTCGGCCGCGTTCTCCACCTGCTCGGGCGTGCCGCCGAGGACGGCGCAGAGCCCGGCCGCGGCCATGGCGGCGGCGCTGCCCATCTCGGCCTGGCACCCGCCCTCGGCGCCCGAGATCGAGGCATTGTGCTTGCACAGGCCCCCAATGGCCGAGGCCGTCAGCAGGAATTCCCCGATCCGCGCGGGCGATGCGCCGGGAACGTGGTCGAGCCAGTAGCGCAGCACCGCCGGCAGCACGCCCGCCGCGCCGTTCGTCGGCGCGGTGACGACCTGGCCGCCCACCGCGTTTTCCTCGTTCACGGCGAGCGCATAGAGGCTGATCCAGTCGTTGATCGTGTGCGGCGGCACGAGGTTCAGGCCGCGTTCGGCAAGCAGCGCCTCGTGGATCGCCTTGGCGCGGCGGCGCACCTTCAGCCCGCCGGGAAGGATGCCCTCGCCCTTCAGCCCGCGCTCGATGCAGCCGTCCATCACCTGCCAGAGCCGCGCAATCCCCGCGTCGATCTCGCCCACGCTGCGGAAATGGCGTTCGTTGGCGCGCTTCATCTCGGCGATGGACTTGCCCGAGGCCGCGGCCATGGCGAGCATCTCGGCCGCCGTCTCGAACGGATAGGGGACGCCGGAGGGGGCCGCGGCCGTCTTGTCCGCCGCCGCAAGCTCGGCCGCTGTCACCACGAAGCCGCCGCCGATGGAGTAATAGGTCTCCTGCAGGATCACGTCGCCCTGGGCGTCGGTCGCCATCAGGATCATGCCGTTGGAATGGCCGGGCAGCCGCTCCCGGTAGTCGAAGACGAGGTCGGTGTCGGGCCGGAAGGCGAGCGTGGGCAGGCCGGGGGGCGTGACGGTTCCGGTCCCGGCGATGGCCGCCAGCGCCGCCTCGGCCTTTTCGTGATCGTAGCTGTCGGGCAGGAAGCCGGCGAGCCCGAGGATCGTCGCGCGGTCGGTCGCGTGGCCCTTGCCGGTGAAGGCGAGCGATCCGTGCAGCGAGGCGCGCAGGCCCGCGGGGTGGAACGGCGAGGCGCGCAGGCTGTCGAGGAAGCGTGCGCCCGCCACCATCGGCCCCATCGTGTGCGAGGAAGAGGGGCCGACGCCCACCTTGAACATGTCGAAGACGGAGAGGAACATCGGTTTCCTTTCAGGTGGCGCTGCCCTCGGGCGGATTGGCGTAGGAGGGTCTGGTGAAGATGGTGGGCCCGAGCCCTTCCGCAAGGGCCGCGGCCAGCGCGGAGCGTCGCGTCTCCATCGCCGCAGCGAGCGCGTGCAGGGCGGGGAAGGCGGCGAGGTCGAACCAGCCCGCGCCGTCCTCGGGATAGAGCGCGAGCCAGCGGATCAGGGGCGCGAGGTAGCAGGTGAGGACCGAGGGCGCGTCGGGGCGGCACCAGGCGGGGCGGCCGGCGGCCATCGCGTCGACGAGCGCGAGGTGGCCGGCGATGCGCGCGCGGGTGGCGGCGGAGAAGGCCGGCAGCGCCGCCTCCGATCCGGCGTAGCGGTCGGCGTAGAAGAGCGTCCGCATGTCGGCGTGCAACGTGTTTGAGGTGAAGAAGAGCCACTTCAGGAAATCGCCGCGCCCCGCCGTGACGGGGGCCGGGGCCAGCATGCCGTGGCGTTCCGATAGCCAGAGAAGGATCGCCCCGGTCTCGAAGAGCGGCCCTTCGGGCGTCTCCAGCGCCGGGATCAGCCCCGCCGGGTTGAGCGAGCGGTAGGCGGGCATGTCCTGCGCGCGCAGGCGCCGGTCCACCAGCCGCGTCTCGTAGGCAAGCCCCATCTCCTCGAGCGCGAGGCGCACGATGAGCGAGGCGTTGTCGGGGGCGTAGTGGAGGATGTACATGCGCGGGTCCTGTTCGCGCCCTTATCGGCCGGACGCGGGCCGGGTGCCGGGCAAAATGCGACACCCCCGGTGAGAAATGCGCGCGGGCGGTCCCAGTCCATGTCTCCCGGTCCGTGGCTGGGCCGATCGCTGCATGGGGTAACGGCAGCGCCAGCGGGAGCCGCCGGTCAGTCCCGGCGCGCGACGGTGACGAAACGGGTCAGGGTCATGAAGAAGCGGCCGGTCCGTGCGAGATCCTCCTGCTCCGCCTGCCAGGC
Source organism: Albidovulum sp. (assembly GCF_008933605.1). GTDB lineage: Bacteria > Pseudomonadota > Alphaproteobacteria > Rhodobacterales > Rhodobacteraceae > Albidovulum. The sequence continues at coordinate 2,678 of NZ_WBUS01000162.1, read as the reverse complement.
GGCGATTTCCGCCTCGGGCAGGAGCGCGCTCTGCCGGGCGAACGTGGCCATCAGGATGATCATCATCCGCGCCAGGCCGTCGGGGCGCAGTGCCGTGTCGCAGAACGTCAGCGGGATCGACCGCACGGCGCGAAAGCCGGCGTCGCGCATCAGCGCGGGCAGTTTCGCCGGCACCGTCCGGTCGGCGAGATGCCGGTCCCAGGCCCGCATCATGCGCGCCATGCGGCCGGGATCGGCGCTGTGCCATGCCAGCGTGTCGAAGTGCATGTCGCCGATCACCGCCTGCCCGCCCGGACGGAGGACGCGGTGGAGTTCGGCGAGGGGCGGCGCGAGGTCGTCGAGATATTCGAAGACCTGGACCGCCACCGCCTTGTCGAAGCTTGCGCCGTCAAAGGGAAGAGCCTGGGCGGTGCCCTAGTGTATCTCGACCGCCGCCATGCCGCGGCAGCGCTCCTCGGCCGCCTCGCGCATCGCCGCGCTGGGGTCGAGGCCGACCACTCGGCCTCCGGGGCCGACGGCGCGCGCGAGGTCCTGCGTCAGGTGTCCGGGGCCGCAACCGAGGTCGAGAATGCGCTCGCCGGGCCGCGGATCGAGCGCATCGAAGTTCGCCCTCCGGCGCCGGGCGAAATCGGCGCCCAGATAGATATCGTCGAGGAACCGCGTCGCGTCGGCATCGAAGACAAGCATCCCTCGCCCTCCGCCGTCACAGAAATCTATCATAGCACGGCAGCGCAGGATCGGCGACATCCTGACCATTTGCCCCTCGCGCCTCGCCGCCAATCTTTCTATAACCGGGACGGTCCCCGAGACGGAGATGTCGATGCCTGCGAACCTGTCCCCCGTCGAGATGGCGAAATATGTCGCCGCGAAGAAGGCCGTGGAGTTCGTCGAGAGCGGGATGCGCGTCGGGCTCGGCACCGGATCGACGGCCGCCTGGATGGTGCGGCTCCTGGGTGAGCGGGTGCGGCAGGAGGGCCTCCGGATCACCGGCGTGCCGACCTCCGCGCGGACCGCGGCGCTGGCGCGGGCCGAGGGGATCGAGGTCGTGACGCTCGACGAGGCGCGCTGGCTCGACCTCACCATCGACGGGACCGACGAGTTCGATCCCGAGCTCAATCTCATCAAGGGCGGCGGTGGCGCGCTCCTGCAGGAAAAGATCGTCGCCACGGCCTCGGACCAGATGATCGTGATCGCCGATGTCGGCAAGGAGGTCGCCCATCTCGGGGCCTTCCCCCTGCCGATCGAGGTCATCGGCTTCGGCTGGCAGACCTCGAAGGCGCTGATCGGCGAGATGCTCGCCGCGCTCGACGTGCTCGGCCGCGAGATCACGCTGCGCATGGACGGCGACAGGCCCTACACGACCGACGAGGGCAACCGCATCCTCGACCTCCACCTCGGCCGGATCGGCAACCCGCGCCAGCTCGCGCTCGCGCTCAATCAGGTGCCGGGCGTGGTTGAAAACGGGCTTTTCATAGATATCTGTGACCGCGTCATCATCGGCCACGGCGACGGCCGGGTCGAGGTCAGGGACATCACGACCGGCACGGTCGAACGCGGGCGGATCGAGATTGCGGAAACCGGAAACGTCTTCACCGATTTGTGAACGGTCCGTCTTAATCGGCGGGTGGAAAACCGGACTCTTGGAGGGCGGCCCGTGCGGCTCCGGTCTGATACCCTCTTGGGAGCATACCGAACCGCCGGCGTGCATAATTCCCGAGTGTGTCGATCCATTGCTCGACGATGGGCCTGTGAACGTCCAGCAGCCTGTGGCTCCTTTCGTTGAACGCATGCACAATTCCTTTAAGCGTCTCGAAGGGATAATGCTGCGGGTCATCCTGCCGCAGAACTTTTTCGGTAAGCTCGCAGGCTTCCTTGAAGTCGCGAAAGAGATCCGCGCCCTCGCGCAAGGTCGTTGCAGCCCGCAGCATCAGGAATTTCGCTCGCCGATCATCGAGTTGTCGCCTGTCGAATTTCTTGCGCGCCGTGGATTCAAGGTTGCGTGCTTCCGTATAACCTTGTTCGAGTAGATTCTCAGCAGCAAGGAAGTCGCCGGACGAGCATTTCGCCATATGCCATTGGAGCCAGAAAAGTGGCATACGGCGAATCTTCTCGTGCTGTTTGTTATGTTCAAAAAATTGATCGATCTCGCGTCGGTCCGAGACGACCTTCTCCAGAATAGAGAAACGCATTAATTGACTAAAAATGTGTTGTTGGAACGGATTGCGATAGATAGCTGCGAGGTTGTGAAGAAGTGGCCAGATCGTATTCACGATCTCGGCATCGGTGAATAAGTATTTTAGGATGTTCAGTGCACCAATCGACGGCACCGTCTCGATCATTGCGCCATTGCGCCGCACGAGACGGAACTTGTCATTCCCGTGACGTCGGTTAAGCCCGTCGATGATCGCTCCGAAATCCAACTTCATCGCGTCACGGCTCTGTTGCACAAATCGGTTGAGGGGATTCATCTTGTGAATCCAGCGTGATAGCTGGAGGGCATGAGCAGACCGAACACACCGACTTACAAGACCAAGAACTGGCCGACCTACAACGCGGCGCTTAAGCGCCGGGGGTCGCTGACGATCTGGTTCGATCCCGAGATGACTTGGGAGGCTGATCCGACTGGCAAGCGCGGGCGGCAGCCCGTCTACAGCGATCCTGCCATTCAGACCTGCCTG
>NZ_WBUS01000161.1 GCF_008933605.1 Albidovulum sp. | reverse complement strand
CGGTCAAGCCGCATGGGCAGGAAGCCTCGCTCGCGCCGCTCGACGTGCCCGCCCCGCGCATCGAGCCTGCGCCGGAAAGGCCCGCACGTGTCACCGAGGACCACCCGCGGCACGAGCGCACGACCGAACCGAGGCCGAAGCGCGAGCGCGGTCCTGACCGCGACCGGCGCGGCAGCCGGGGTGAGGGCCGCGGTGACCGCGACCAGGGCGCGCCGGTCGTCGGCATGGGCGACCACGTGCCCGATTTTCTCCTGCGCGGATTCAAGCCGGAAAAGGTCTGACCTTACTCCGGGGAGTGCGATCAGCGGAGAAGGGACCGGGCGGCCGCCCCGTCGGTTCGCGGCCGCCGGTCACTCGGCGACTAGGCGGCTTGTGACAACCGTCACCTCCGGCTTCTTGCCGATCTCTTCCACGGCCACCTGCCGCACGATCTTGCGGATCGCCTCCTCGACCTTGTCGTCGTCCTTCAGGACGCGATCGCCCGCGCTGTCGAGGAACTCGTTGAGCTCGCGCTCCACCGCCTCGGCCACCGGCGCGCCAGAGCGGGCCCTCTCGGCAAGGCCCATCGTCTCCACCCAGGCCTCGCCGAGCGGCTGGTCGTCCTCGTCGAGGATCACCGTGACCAGCACATGCCCGTTCAGCGCCATTCGGATGCGGTCGCGCACGACGCCGTCCATCGCCCCGATGAGCACGCTGCCGTCGAGGTAGGTCCGCCCCGCCTCCACATACTCGACCACGTCCGGCTCGTCCCCGGTCAGGTCCACCATGGTGCCGTTGACCGCAAGCTCGGCCGAGATCCCCTTGGCCAGGCCGATCTGGCAATGTTCGCGCAGGTGCCGGTGCTCGCCGTGCATGGGCAAGAGGATCTTCGGCCGCAGGAGTTCGTGCACCGCTTCCAGATCCGGGCGGTTGGCGTGGCCCGAGACGTGGTAGAGCCCGCCACGGTCGTCGATCACGTCCACGCCCATCTCCGAATAGGCGTTCATCACCCGGATCACGTCGCGCTCATTGCCGGGGATGGTCTTCGAGGAGAAAAGGAACGTGTCCCCCTCCTTCATCTCAAGCCCGAGATACTTGCCGCGGGCAAGCTGGGCAGAAGCCGCGCGGCGCTCGCCCTGGCTTCCGGTGACGATCAGCATGAGGCTCTGGCGCGGCACGTCGACCGCCTCCTCGGGCTGGATGATCGGCGGGAAGTCGGTCAGGATGCCGGTTTCCACCGCCGCGGTGATCATCCGCTTCATCGCGCGGCCGAGAAGGCAGATCGACCGCCCCGCGTCGCGCCCCGCCTCGGCCAGCGTCTTCAGCCGCGCGATGTTGGAGGCGAAGGTGGTGGCGACGACCATGCCGCGCTGCGCGGCGATGAGTTCGGACAGCGGCTTGGCGAGCGAGGCCTCGGACCGTCCCGGATGCGGCGAGAAGACGTTGGTGGAATCGCAGGTCAGAACCTTGACCCCCTTCCCCTCCTTGGCGATGCGGTGCCATTCCTCGGGGTCGAAGGGCTCGCCCACCACCGGCGTCCCGTCGAGCTTGAAGTCGGCCGAATGGACGATCCGCCCGGCCGGGGTGTCGATGACGAGCGAGGCGCTTTCGGGGATCGAGTGGCTGACCGGCACGAACTGCACCCGGAACGGCCCCGCCTGCACCACCTCGGGCCGCGGCTTGACCACGCGGATGACGTCGAGAGGCTGCCCCTGCTCTTCCATCTTCAGGGTCGCGATGGCGGCGGTGAAGGGCCGCGCGTAGACCGGCGCCTTGATCCTCGGCCAGAGGTGGCCGAGCGCGCCGACATGATCCTCGTGCGCATGGGTGATGAAGATCGCCTCCACCCGGCTTGAGTTCTCGGCCAGCCAGGTGATGTCGGGCATGATCAGGTCGACGCCCGGCGTCTCGTCCATGTTCGGGAAGGTCACGCCGAGGTCGACGACGATCAGCCGCTCCGCCCCCTCGGGTCCGTAGCCGAAGACGTAACAGTTCATGCCGATTTCGCCGGCGCCGCCGAGCGGAAGGTAGATCAGGCGGTCCTTCTTGGTCATCCGGTCGCAAGTCCCTTGTTGTAGCGGTGGATGAGCACGAGCCCATGCATGGTCAGGTCGTCCTCGACGCTGTCGAATATTTCGGTGCCCTGGCCGAAGAGCGGCGCGAGGCCGCCGGTGGCGATCACCCGCATCGGCCGCTCGCGTTCCATCCGGATCTGGCGGACAATCCCTTCGACAAGCCCTACATATCCCCAGTAGATGCCGGACTGCATGCAGGCAACCGTATTCGTCCCGATGACCTTCTGCGGTTTCGTGACATCCACATGTGGCAGGGCCGCAGCGGCCATATGCAGCGCCTCGAGGCTGAGGTTCACGCCCGGGGCGATGACCCCGCCGATATAGGCGCCGTCTTTGTCGGCCACGTCGAAGGTCGTCGCCGTGCCGAAATCGACGATGATGAGGTCCCCGCCGTGGCGGTCGAAGCCCGCGACGACGTTGACGAGGCGGTCGGGGCCGACGGTCGTGCCCTGATCGACCCGCGGGGCGACGGGCAAGGCGCATTCCGGCTTGCCGACGACGAGCGGGCGGCAGTTGAAGTAGCGGTCGCAGAGGACGCGGAGGTTGAAGACCACCCGCGGCACGGTCGAGGAGATGACGACGTCGTCGATCTCCACCGGCACCTTGTGATGCTCCATGAGGGTGGAGAACCAGACGAAATACTGGTCCGCCGTGCGCTGGTGCTCGGTCGAGGTCCTGAGCGTGCAGCGGAAGCTCTCGCCGTCCCAGACGGAAAAGACGGTGTTGGTGTTGCCGCAGTCGATGCAGAGGAGCATGGGGTCCCTCCCTCAGAAAAAGACGTCCGCCGCCGGGATGGTGCGCCGCCCGCCGCCGGTGCGGAGGACGAGCGCGCCGCTCTCGTCGATGGTCTCGAACATGCCCTCGATCGTCTCGGCCATGGTCCGCGCCGTGAGCTGCTGGCCGAGCCGCGCGGCGCGGGCGAGCCAGGCCGCGCGGATCGGGGCGAAGCCCCAGGTGGCGAGCTGTGCATCCCAGCGGGCGAAGGCGGGGGCGATGAGGTCCAGAAGCGCCTCCGGCGCGAGCCGGACGCCGGTCTCTCCCATCACCGACACGGGCCGCGTGCTGCCGGCCTCCACTGAATCGGGCGGCGGCGCGGCGACGAGGTTGACGCCGATGCCGACTGCCAGGTGGCTCACGGCGCCCCCCTGCCCCGCGCTTTCGAGGAGGATCCCCGCCACCTTGCCGCCATTCAGAAGCACGTCGTTCGGCCACTTCAGGGCGAGGGTCGCCCCCGGCCCGACCGCCTGGCCCAGCGCCTCGGCCAGCGCAAGGGCCGCAACGAAGCTACGCTGGGCGGCCGAGACCGGATCGCCCGCGGGCCGCATCACGAGGGTGGCGAAGAAGTTTCCCTCGGGCGAGATCCAGGCCCGGCCGCGCCGCCCGCGCGCCGCCGTCTGGCGCCGGGCGAGGATCCAGGCCGGCTGCGTCAGGTGCGGCGCAAGCCGCTGCGCCTCGGAGTTGGTGCTGTCCACCTCGGCGAGGACATGGCGCGCCACGCCCTCGGGCCAGACCGGACCGCCATCCGTCCGCTCAGCGGACAAGAACTTCGGCCGCCAGAGCCGCGGCGCCCTCGATGCCGAGAAGGTTCACGACGCCCGCCACCATGACGATGGCCGAGGCCATGAGCAGGATCCACTGCGCCGGCACCATCCGCGTCTCCAGCCCCTCGGCCTCGGTGCCGAAGTACATGTAGTAGACGATGCGCAGGTAGTAGAAGGCGCCGATCACCGAGGCGACCGCCCCGGCGACGGCCAGCAGCACCATGTCCGCGTTCACGGCGGCAAGCAGCACGCCGTACTTCGCGAAGAATCCCAGCATCGGCGGCACGCCCGCGAGCGAGAAGAGAAGCACGAGCATGGCGAGCGCCTTGATCGGCTCCTTCCTGGCATAGAGGTTCAGCGTGTCGATGTCGGTCGCCGGGGCGCCGTCCTTCTCCATCGAGAGGATGAAGGCGAAGGTGCCGACGTTCATCGCCACATAGACCGCCATGTAGATCAGCATCGCCTTCACGCCCGCCTCGGTTCCCGCGGCGAGGCCCATCAGCGCGAAGCCCATGTGGGCGATCGAGGAATAGGCCATCAGCCGCTTGATGTTCCGCTGCCCGATTGCGGCGATCGCGCCGACGAACATCGACAGGGCCGCGATGACCGCGATGACCTGGCTCCAGTCCGCGACGGCCGCGCCGAAGGCGTCGAACACCAGCCGCGCGAAGAGCGCCATCGCGGCCATCTTGGGAGCGGTGGCGAAGAAGGCGGTGACCGGCGTCGGCGAGCCTTCGTAGACGTCCGGCGTCCACATGTGGAAGGGCACGGCCGAGACCTTGAAGGCAAGCCCGGTGATCATCAGCACGAGGCCGAAGAGAAGCCCGACCGACACGTGCCCGCCCTGGATCGTCTCGATGATCCCGGCGAAGAGCGTGGTGCCGGTGAAGCCATAGGTCAGCGAGGCGCCGTAGAGCAGGAGCCCCGAGGAGAGCGAGCCGAGCACGAAGTACTTCAGCCCGGCTTCCGTCGATTTCACGCTCTCGCGGCGGAAGGCGGCGAGGATATAGAGCGAGAGCGACTGAAGCTCGAGCCCCATGTAGAGCGACATGAGGTCGCCGGCCGAAACCATGATCATCATGCCGGCGACGGCAAGCGCCACGACGAGCGGGAACTCGAACCGGGCGAGGCCGCGCCGCGCCATGTAATCCGCGCTCATGGCGAGGACGGCAGCCGCGCCGAGAAGCACGGTCACCTTGGCAAAGCGCGCGAAGGGGTCGTCCACGAACATGCCGCCGAACGCCGTCACCGCGTCCGGCGCCGAAAGCCCGATCCACGCGGCAAGGCCGGTGAAGACCGCGACGGTGGCCCAGGTGAGCGTGCCGGCCAATTCGTCCTTGCCAGTGTAGACCGCACCGAGAAGCGCGGCCATGGCGTAGAGGACCAGGACCACTTCGGGAAGGATGGCGGAGAAATCGGCGGAGATCATCGCGGGTCGATCCTTCAGTGGCTGGCCAGCTGCACGCCGGTGTCGGCGGGCACGGCGGCTTGGTATTCGGTGACGAGCGCCGCGACCGAGGGGCCGGTCACGTCGGTCACGAGGCTCGGGTAGACGCCGAGGAGCAGGGTCATCGCGACGAGCGGCGCGAAGATCGCCTTTTCCCGCGCGCTCATGTCCGAGATGGTCTTCAGGCTTTCCTTGATGAGGTCGCCGAAGACCACCCGGCGGTAGAGCCAGAGCGCATAGGCCGCGCTGAGGATGACACCCGTCGCGGCGACGGCGGCAACCCAGGTGTTGACCTGGAAGATTCCCATGAGCGTCAGGAACTCGCCGACGAAGCCGGAGGTCCCCGGTAGGCCGACGTTGGCCATGGTGAAGAACATGAAGATCAGCGCGTAGGCTGGCATGCGGTTGACGAGCCCGCCATAGGCGTCGATCTCGCGCGTGTGCATCCGGTCGTAGATCACGCCGACGCAGAGGAAGAGCGCGCCCGAGATGAAGCCGTGGCTCAGCATCTGGAAGATCGCGCCGTCAAGTCCCTGCTGGTTCGCGGCGAAGATGCCCATCGTCACGTAGCCCATGTGCGCGACCGAAGAGTAGGCGATGAGCTTCTTCATGTCCGACTGCGCCAGCGCCACCAGCGAGGTGTAGACGATGGCGATGGCCGACATCCAGAAGATGAGCCCGGCGAGGAGGTCGGAGGCGATCGGGAACATCGGCAGCGAGAAGCGCAGGAAACCGTAGCCCCCCATCTTCAGGAGGATCGCTGCCAGCACGACCGACCCCGCCGTCGGCGCCTGCACATGGGCGTCGGGGAGCCAGGTGTGAACCGGCCACATCGGCATCTTCACCGCGAAGGAGGCGAAGAACGCGAGCCAGAGGAGCGTCTGCATCCCGCCGACGATGTGGAAGCCGAAGAGGTTCAGCGTCTCGGAGGAGAACTGGTGGTTCAGAAGCGCCGGGATGTCGGTCGTGCCCGCGTCCACATACATCGCGATCATCGCGACAAGCATCAGGACCGAGCCGAGGAAGGTGTAGAGGAAGAACTTGAAGGCCGCGTAGATCCGTTCCTTGCCGCCCCAGATGCCGATGATCAGGAACATCGGGATCAGCCCAGCCTCGAAGAAAAGGTAGAAGAGCACGAGGTCGAGCGCCACGAAGACGCCGATCATCAGCCCCTCGAGGACGAGGAAGGCGACCATGTATTCCTTCACCCGCGCCGAGACCTCCCAGCAGGAGAGGATCGTGATCGGCATCAGGAACGTGGTCAGCAGGACGAAGAGCACGGAGATCCCGTCGACGCCCACCTTGTACTTGAGCCCCATGATCCAGTCCCGCTCTTCCACGAACTGGAAGCCGGTGTCGGCGGGGTCGAAGCCCGAGAGGAGGAAGAGCGAGACGAGGAAGGTGACCGTGGTCGCGATGAGCGCGAGCCACTTCGCATTCGCCTGCGCGGCCGGATCGTCGCCCTTGAGGAAGAGCGCGAGGATCGCCGCCGCGACGAGGGGCAGGAAGGTGATGATGGAAAGCAGGTTTTCCATTAGTGCGCGCCCCCAGAGATCGTCATCCAGGTCAGGAGCACGGCGATGCCGATGACCATGGCGAAGGCATAGGTGAAGATGTAGCCCGACTGGGCCCGGCTCAGGATCCGCGTCAGCGTCGGGATGAAGCCCATCGCCACGCCGTTGATCGTGCCGTCGATGACCTCGCCGTCGCCCTTCTTCCACAGGAAGGCACCGAGCCACTTGGCCGGGCGGACGAAGATCGCGTCGTAGATCTCGTCGAAGTACCATTTGTTAAGAAGGAAGCGGTAGAGGATCGGCTGCTGGGCGGCGAGACGGCCGGGGATCGACGGATCCCTGATGTAGAAGACCCAGGCGGTGACGAAGCCGATCAGCATGGCGACGAAGGGCGACACCTTGACCCAGGCCGGGGCATGGTGGGCGTCGTCCAGAACCGTGTTGGACGCCTCGGACATGGAGATGGCGCCCTGCGGGGCATGGCCCTCGGCCGCGACCGCGTGGCCTTCGGCCGCGGGGGCGGCTTCGGTCGTGGCCGCGTGGCCGTCGGCCGCCGGGGCGGCCTCGATC